>JBJFAF010000187.1:0-1862 GCA_051887755.1 Candidatus Coproplasma sp. | reverse complement strand
TTTCTTCTTTCGTGGTCGTTACGGGCTCAAGCACCACGCCGCTTGAGAGGTATGCGACCTGTTTGAGCGTCATAATGCCGAGGGCGTTTTCCGTGCCGTTTACCGTCATGCCCGAGGTGTAATAGCTTCCGTCCGTTGCTCCGTCCTTTTGTACGAAGCTCATATTTCCGTTTTCGTCTATTACGTATGCGCTTATTACTATCTGAAGATTTACGTGGTTTGCAACAGTCGGGTCAAGTCCGTTTACGGATACACCGATACGGGTAAGCGTGTGATCCTTAATCTCCGCCATTACGGAGTTTGTATCTATCGAGCCGTCTGCAACCGTAAGTGCGTCCTTGCCCGTTACGTTTGATACTATTATGCCGTACTTTAATTCCTTGCCCGGCTCAAGATATGAGTTGTAGGCGTTAAGAGCGTCAACGTTTACGACAAATCCGCCGTAAATTGAGGTATTGTTCTTCTTTGCGGAGTAGCCGAGCGCTATGAAAATCGGCTCTGCCGTTCCCGAATCAACGTTGTCCCAGATCTGACATACGGTACATCTGTATCTGCTATCGCCCCTCATATCAAATCCGTCTGGGTATGCTATCGAGGTTATCGTATCGAACAAGTGTCCGATCGTGCCGCCTATTGAAACTCCGCAGGAGCACAGATATTCTCCGCATATCGTTTCGGTCGAGTGCTTTTCAAACACGTGCGTTCCGTTTGTACATTTGAGTATAACAACGTATTCGGGTGCTATTACCGCGTCGTGATAAAGCTCACACTCCGTATATATAAACTCATCGGGTATAGCAATATTAAACGTACCGCCGGATATCTGATACTTATAAAGTTTTGCGGCCGGTACCAGATAAGTCGATATATCCGCTATTCCTTCGGGAAGATTTATATCGCCGCCGTAAACGTTTATTTGTACGGGAGCATCCGCCGTGGTTGAAAGCTTCGTGCTATCGGTAAAGGTGATATTTGCACTCGGGTAAATCTCAACCGTTGCACCCTTTACGTTGCAAAGGGATTTTGCATTTACCGTTCCGGCTATCTTTATTATCGGCGTAGTGTTCGTGCTCTGATAATAGAACAGCGGTCCCGTCGTATTGATCGTTACGTTCTTACCTATCCAGAGTGTGTGAATAAGCGTATCTTTACTGCCGTCGCCGTAGCCGTGGAACGCCGTGTACATAAATTCCTTGCTCGTATCGGAAGCATTATGAGTTATTACGCCTTCGCCTACGAGTATAACTCCGTGGAGGTTTGAAGAAAATGCTCTGTTATTGTACTGCTCGCCTTCGGTTGCGTTTTTGAAGGTTATATTATGTCCGTTTAAGTCTATAACTCCAAGTCCCGCCGTACCGCCGTCGAAGCCGAGAGTTGACGTCGGCTCAAGGTCCGAGGTAAGCCTTAAAAATCTCCAGCCTTTGTAGAAATAGTCCGTGTAGTTGGAGCTGTCAATCTCGTATCCGTATGCCTCGTAGAATACCATGTTGCCCTCTACGGTTATCTCGTCACCGTATGAGAACACCTCGCCCTGCTCGGTGTACCAACCGAAGAAAATCTGGCTTCCGTTGTCCGTCTGGTGAGCAATATCCACCCCGTCAAGCGTCTGACCCACGGTTATCTTCTGACCGATTTCAACCTCGACGGTATATCTTACGTCGCTGTTCTGCAAAGTAAATTCCTTTGCTTCGGCGCTTGCCCAGTTGTTAAGATTCTTACGGTAGGTTATATACGTCTTTTCTACCGTCTGATTACAGCCGTTTACGCAACGGTAGGTGAGCGACGGATATGTTTTTTCAAGTTTATACGAATGAGAAAGTATGCTATAAATCTCGTGGGTATGATAATCGCATCTTGAACAG
>JBJFAF010000186.1:0-7630 GCA_051887755.1 Candidatus Coproplasma sp. | reverse complement strand
TACGGCGGTTAAGGAGGTATTTTTTATGTTTTCCAATCAACTTATGGCTTCCTCTTTATGGGGAGACATAACCAACTATTTCGCAAACTTTAAGGACACTACGAACACTTGCCGTACGATATTCCTTTGGTTAGCGCTGGCTTTGGCAATTGCGTTTATAGTATGCAAATTTGCCATAAAAAAAGAACGTCAACCGATGGTAAACAAAGTGTCGCTTATCGTGGCAATCGTTTTCTCGGCGGCAAGCATAATTACGTTTTCTGTATGTTCGTTTATTGACGACGAAATTGTTGCAATAACGTTCTATCCTCTTCTCGTATTTATTGTCTGCTGCATTGTGGGCGGTTTATTAATTGCCGTTTACCCCAATAAAACGGTTAAAATTGCTGTTTCGGCAACCATAGCAGCTGCACTCGTAGCAGCGCTTGTATGCATGATAGTTTATTATGCAACAGGCGACGCTTCTGAACACAACTGGATAACTTTGGAAACGGGCAACAATATCGGTCTTTATATCTCCGCAGCGGTTGTTGCTGCGGCAATAGTAGTATTAGCTTTCTTCGCCGATAAAAATAAAGAGCCTTTCGATTCCAAAGCTATTTCATTTGCAGCTATCTGCGTGGCTCTTTCGTTCGCCCTTTCCTATGTTCGTATCTTAAAGATGCCTATGGGCGGCAGTATCACACTTGCTTCCACATTACCCATTATGCTGTTCTCGTTTATGTACGGCAGCCGCAAGGGCATACTTGCAGGTCTTATTTACGGTGCATTACAGGCTATCCAAGACCCCTGGATATTACACCCTGCACAGTTCCTCCTGGACTACGGCGTAGCGTTTGCAGGTATCGGTCTTGCAGGTTGCATTAAAGATTTCGGTCTGTTTAAAAACAACGTGCGCGCACAGTTCACATTAGGCGCATTAATAGCAGGAGCATTCCGCTTTATTTCACACTTCTTCTCCGGTGCTTTCGCATTCGGCTCATACGGCGCATACTACGCTGAAGAATACGGCATTGCGGCAATTAACAACCCTTATGTATACAGCTTGTTATATCAGACCATGTATGTAATACCCGATTTGATTATCGTTATAGTCGTTGGAGTAATTCTGTTCTCCTCCAAGAACTTCGTAAATCAGATTAGCAAATACACACGCAAAAAGACCGTGGCAACTCAGACGGAAGCCGTTGCAGAGGCGGCACCTGCAGAGGACGTTGCAGAGTAATAAAAACTCAAATATAATTATTAAGGTCTGTCCATAGAGGGCAGACCTTTTCTTTTATTAAACAATCACACGCCTGATTTAATCAACATCTTGCAAACTGCAAAATATCGACGAGAACGGCAAAGGCGATTATTAAAATTAAACCGACGGTGTGAATTACCGCCTCCACCTTTCTTGGCACGGATTTTTTAAATATCCACTCAATCAAGCAAAAGGCTATCTTACTGCCGTCGAGCGAGGGTATGGGCAACAGGTTGAAAACAGCCAAGTTGACCCCGATATATGCCGCAACAAGCAAAAAGCTGTGCGCTCCCTGCACCGCCATTTGCCCCGTTAAACGTATGGTGGTCACAGGTCCGCCCATTGCGGTTAAAGAAAGACTTCCCGTGATAAGCTCGCCCAACACCTTGAAGATTGCCCCCGCCGTGTTAAAGGTATAGGCAAAAGTTCTTCCTATCGTTTGGAAAAAACCGAACCGAACGTTTTGCGAGCCTATATCCCAGTACAGGTTGCCGTCCTCGCCCTCGTAGGTATCACAGCCGAGCGCCTTCCACACCCTGCCCGTTTCGGACGAATTTTTAAAGTCACAATTCGCCCTTAAAACGACCTCCGCCCGTTCCTCTTTACCCTCCCTTAAGACGGTAAAAATCACCGTGTCCCCCTCGCTCTTGCCCTTTAAGGAGTAAATTAAATCGGGTGCGGAATAGATATTTTTGCCGTTAACTGCCAATAGGACGTCGCCCTCTTTAAGCGAATACTCCAAAGATACGCCCTCGTCGGGCTTTATCGAACCCGTCTTATAGCAGGGCTGACCGAACGCAAAGAAGGCGGTTATAATTAAGAGGACCGCTAAAATATAGTTGAAAAACGCACCTGCAAGAAGAACGATTATCCTTTGATAGGGCTTTTTCGCATTAAAGGAATTCTGTTGCCGTTCGTCCGAATCCTCGCCCGCAAAGGCGCAGTAACCGCCCAAAGGTATCGCCCGCAGACTGAAGAGAATACCGTTTCT
This sequence comes from Candidatus Coproplasma sp., assembly GCA_051887755.1. GTDB lineage: Bacteria > Bacillota > Clostridia > Christensenellales > Borkfalkiaceae > Coproplasma. The sequence continues at coordinate 5,393 of JBJFAF010000186.1, read as the reverse complement.
TTTGCCCCGTTTTTTTAAGACGGCAGGTCCGAACCCGACGGCAAACTCGTCTATTTTAAAGTGCAAAATTCTTCCTGCGACGAAATGCCCGAACTCGTGCACGCAAATCATCGCAAGAAGAATTATAATCGCAAGTACTATTGAAAGGGCGGTGTTACCCACACCCCCGACAAGCAAGTTTGACATTAAACCTCGTCTATAAGTCTTATTGCCCTCTCTCGTGAAATTTTATCTATTTGACAGAGCTGTTCAAAGCTCTCAACCTTGCAATAGGCAGTCTTTTGGACGACCTTATCCGCAACGGTGTATAAATCGGTAAAGGCTATCCGCCCCTTTAAAAATGCGCCGACTGCGACCTCGCTCGCCGCATTGAGCGCAGTGGGCAGAACGCCGCCCCGCTCCCCGCAGGAAAGTGCCAAATCGTACAGGGGATAATCTTCCCTTATAAGCGGCAAAAATTCAAGCGTTAACGCCTTTGAAAAGTCGATAGAGTTCAGCCGCCCCTTTAACCTTTTCGGATAAGTCAGTGCGAGGCGAATGGGCACTTCCATCGTAGGGTAAGAAAGCTGTGCAATCGTCGCCCCGTCGGCAAACTGAACCATAGAGTGCACTATGCTCTTAGGGTGAATAACCGTGCTTATTTTTTCGTACGGGGCGGAGTATAAGTGGTGCGCCTCAATGACCTCGTAGCCCTTGTTTAAGAGCGTTGCGCTGTCTATAGTAATCTTTGCGCCCATACTCCAAGTGGGGTGTTTTAATGCTTGCTCAGCCGTAACTGAGGTCAACTCCTCCCACTTCCTACCGCAAAAAGGTCCGCCGCTTGCGGTTATAACAAGCCTTTCAAAGGGGGCGCACCTATCGAAATTTAAGCATTGCCATATTGCGGAGTGCTCGCTATCCACGGGCAAAAGCGTCTTGACCTTGGGCATAACCAAATCGCCTCCGCACACGAGCGTCTCCTTGTTGGCAAGGGCAATCGGCATATTCAGCTCCGCCGCCTTTAAGCTGTAAGATAGCCCCGCAAAGCCGCTACAGGCGATAAAGGCAAGGTCTGCGCCGCACTCCTCAAGTGCGGTCAAGCCGCCCCGCTCGCCCTTTAAAAAGGTCGTATTTACAGGGACTTGCGTCACCTTATCCGCCGCAATCTCGTCCACGAGTGCTGCATAGTCGGGGGCTAAAAGGTTCAATTGCTCTGAAAAAGCCGATACCGAGCCGTTCGCAACCAAAGCTACGATTTTAAATTCCGCAGGGTTATCCAAAACGGTTTGTATAACCTGCCTTCCGATTGAGCCCGTACTGCCTATAAGCGCAATTTTCTTCATATCTATTATACCCGTAAAAAACTAAAATAATGTGTGTCTATAAACAAATTGCCCCGTTCGGGGCAATTAAAAGTTTCGTTAGAGCGTTCTATCAAATAATCATAAAGCTTACTACGATTGATACGGCGGCAAAGAGCATACTGTCGAAACGGTCCAACACGCCGCCGTGACCGGGCAATATCTTACCCATATCCTTAATGCCGCAACCGCGCTTAAGTGCGCTTTCGAACAGGTCGCCGAGCTGTGCCAAAATCGCAGTGGGTATTGAAATGATTATTAAAAGCAACCACTTAGGCATTCGTCCGCCGTAACTGAACGAGGGAAAACCTGCAAATTCGGAGAGCACCCACACGAGTACCGCCGCAATCATACCGCCGATTACCCCGCCGATTGCACCTATAACCGTCTTGTTGGGCGAAGTCTTAGGCGCAAGCTTTAACGGCCAGAGTTTGCCGAACAAACTGCCGAAGAAGAATGCGAACGTATCGACGGCAGGCACTATTATAAAGAGCAACGTAATAGCTATCGCCGAATTCTCCATAAAGTGGTTTATGTTCGGGATAACCGCTACGAGCACGCCGCAATAGAGAATACAAAGCTCTGCATAGGCAGTGCTGTTCAAGTCGCTGCGGTCGTGGTCGAACACCGTCATAGACGCCGTAACCATCGCACCGAGGCTGGCAACTGTAAGCATTGCTACGAGCGCAGGTCCGCCTATAGGGTCGGAAGATACAGCACCGCTTGCAGCAGCGAGCTTTACAGACAGCATTTTGGTTATAACGAATACGGGGGTGATAAGACCGCAGGTAACTATTGCGCACCAACGCTGAATTTTGGAGATACCTCCGTCGCCTGCCGCTTTATGTTCGCCTACTGCCCTCGTGAATTCGTATGCGCCTATAATAGAAATAAGCGTAAACAGTATATCTATTCCCACTGCGCCGAACTCCACGCCCGACTGCGTAGGCGGAATAAATATTTTCATTGCCAACAGACTAAGGATAACTAAAACGTATCCTATGCCCGTCAAAACCCTTTGTTTCATTAAATAAATTATCCTTTTTACTTTTTTTAAGCAAATATTAATATTTCGTCTTACGACGCTCTTTTTGCATTAAACCTTGCCGAACCGCCTTTTGCGGGAGGAGAAGTCCGCAAGCGCCTTTTCGAACTTGCCGTTAGTAAAATCGGGGAAGAGCGTATCGGTAAAATAGAGCTCCGCATACGCCGCCTGCCACATTAAAAAGTTGGAAAGGCGCAACTCCCCGCCCGTACGGATAATAAAATCGGGGTCGGGTATTCCCGCCGTATAAAGCATAGAGGAGAGACTTCTTTCGTTGAGCTCCAGCCCGTTTTCTATTGCTCGGTTTGCGGCGTTTACTATTTCGCCTCTGCCGCCGTAGGCAATGGCGATGATGAAGGTAAAGTCTGCATTTTCAGGCGATATGGCAACGCCCTCTCTTATAACCTCGGCTACGTCTTGGGGCAACAGCGATAAATCGCCGATGATTTTCACCGCCGCACCCTGCTTTATAAGCTTTTTAACGTTTTTATTGAAGTACGAGCGTATAAGCCCGTACAGCTTATCCAACTCCTCTTTCGGGCGGGAAAGGTTTTCGGTAGAAAGAGCGTATACCGTAAGATATTTTACTCCCAAGTCCTTCGCCTTTTGAGCGAGTGAAATCATACGGTTCATACCCGCAGAATGTCCTGCCGAACGGGGTAAAAGCCGTCTTTCCGCCCAACGCCCGTTGCCGTCCATAATAATACCGACGTGCACGGGTTTGGTTATAAGATTATTCTCTGCCATAATTTTTATTCTGCGCTGAAAAATAAAAGCGCTAAAACCTCTTTTCCGAAATAATTAGGTAAGAGCTAAATGGTCATTATCTCTTTTTCTTTTGCGGAAACGAGACCATCTACCTTGCTTACGGCGTCGGAAACCATCTTTTCGACTTCCTTTTCGCCTGCGGAAAACTCGTCTTCGGAGACGGTCTTATCGTTCTTTAATTTTTTAAGAGAGTCCATTGCGTCCCTGCGCACGTTGCGCTGAGCGACTTTCGTGTCCTCACCCATCTTCTTAATCTGTTTAACCAAATCACGGCGGCGCTCTTCAGTGAGCTCGGGGAACACGAGCCTTATTACCTTACCGTCGTTAGTGGGGTTGATACCTATGTTGGATATCTGTATTGCCTTTTCGATGCCCTTTAATGCGGATACGTCCCAAGGGGAAATGACCAGACACCTGCCTTCCTGTACGGATACGTTCGCCATCTGAGTTACGGGCGTCATTGCGCCGTAGTAGTCTACGGTCACCTTGTCTAAAATATGGGGGTTAGCCCTGCCTGCACGCACTGCCGAAAAATCTTCTTCAAGCACGGATACCGCCTTAGTAAGCTTGTCGTCCAAAATAAGCAGTATTTCTTCAATTAACTCGTTTTCCATATTGATTTTCTCCTTTTCTATTAATCGTTAAGCATTTAACCGTTATCTATTATCGTGCCCAGCTTTTCGCCGCAAGCAACCCTAATAATGCTGTCGGGCTCGTCAAGACCGAACGCAACTACGGGGATATTGTTCTCCATACACATCGTAGCGGCAGTGGCGTCCATAGCCTTTATGCCGTTTTTGATTATGTCTAAATAATTGATATGGTCGTACTTTTTAGCGTTGGGGTTGATTTTGGGGTCTGAATCGTAGATGCCGTCGATATTCTTCGCCATCATAAGTACGTCCGCCTGAATTTCGCAGGCGCGCTGTGCCGCCGCCGTATCGGTAGAGCAATAAGGGTTACCCGTGCCGCACGCCATAATAACCACCCTGCCCTTTTCAAAATGGCTTAACGCCTTACGCAGGATATAGGGCTCGGCAACCGAGGTCATAATAAGCGCAGTCTGCACTCGGGTGGGAATGCCGTGACGCTCTAATGCATCCATCATTGCAAGGGCGTTCATTACGGTTGCAAGCATACCCATATGGTCCGCAACCGCCCTATCCATCGACTTGCCCTGTCTGCCTCGCCAGAAGTTGCCGCCACCGATAACTAAGGCAATCTGCACGCCCATATTCTTCAAGGTTACGATTTGCTCTACGACCTTTTCCATAACCTCTTCGTCTACGCCGTGCCCGCCGGGACCTGCCAAAGCCTCGCCGGAAAGTTTTATTAGCACTCTTTTGTATTTGGATTGCATAACCCTTCCCCCTATTTTCTCTTTTACCGTATAATTATAACATATTAACCCGAACAAAAGCAATACTAAATATATAATTAATTTATTACTACAGGGTGAAAGTTTGACGAAAACTTTTGAAAAAAACTTGAATCGTTCGAATATTAATAATATAATGAAAAAAAATATATAAATTTTAAATTATTACCAACAATATCCGCTCTGCAATTGTTATATATTTAAATCAGAGCAAGAGGCTATAATGAAAAAAATAAGAGCATTAATTTTTGCCGTAATTGCGGCGGTCTGCACTGCGAGCATATGCGGCTGCAACCTATTCTCATCCTTATCGAACAACGGCGCACCCGTTTCGGACTACAAGTCCGAGACGACGGTGAATGCCGACAGTCTTATGTCGGTACGAGATAAAGTACGAGAGTTCAACATTTCAATTGATACTATGTACTACAAAAATCAAGGTTGGTTCTCCCGTCTGCAGGGCACGGGCTTGGGCAGCGGCGTGGTGTTTGAAGAGGACGAAAACTATTACTACGCCTTAACCAACAATCACGTTATAACCGACGAAGTCAACGGCGTAAAGTACAGCGTCATCTACTCCGTAACAGACATCTACGGCACGACGTACGGCGGACAGAGCGCCCCTAACGAAGTTTCGTTAGTTATGAGCGACGGCGACGACAACGATATTGCCATAATTAAGTTTAAAAAGCACTCTGATGCGGCGTATACTCTGCCTAAGGCAAACTATACGGCGAGAAAGGACACGAATATGGTACCCAACGAATTCGTCATTGCCGTCGGCAACCCGAGCGGCGTAAACAATATCGTAACCTACGGCGAGATGATAGGTTGGACGAAGATAGGCAACGTAAGCCATAAC
>JBJFAF010000185.1:0-1879 GCA_051887755.1 Candidatus Coproplasma sp. | reverse complement strand
GTAAGACCTGCGTTGCCGTCTGCCCTAGGCACATAATCAAAGACCGCTTCCCTAAGCCTGCGACTGAAGAGACGGCTGAGGAAACTAAAGCTTCATAACATCAATTATTTTCAGTCAAAAACTTATGCGCCCCTCTGCACGATGCGGAGGGGCGCAAATCTTTTTATTATCTTATTGATATTGAACGAAATACTTTTAGGTTATTATTATTCCGCTGTCTATATATTTTAAAGGGGATACGGTTAGCGAATGTATAGGACAGATTATAGGCAAGGAACCGTTATTTGTAATCTTTGCCGTATAAACGCAGTCCTTATGCGACGAGCAATTGCTGGCGGTAATCTTTACAGAACGCTCTTTAGCATTGATAAAAACGCTGTTATAGCCCTCTCCGTCGTCTGTAGTGAACAGAACTGTAAAACTGCCGTCGGCATCTTTTTCGCCGACAGAAATGTTGCCCTCCCTGCCGAGTGTAATCTCCGATTTATCCTTTTCGAACTCATAGGTATAGATTGTTACACCCCTATAGGAAAGCGACACCCCTTCTAACGGCGAAGTATCCTTATTTACGGTAACAGCAATAATGAGAGCTACTATTGCAATGAGAATTATCCCGTATACGAGCAAGTCCCATACCCTGAACCATTTACTGTTTTTAACTTGTTGTATTTTCTTCAGCGACATTTCAATTGAGTATTATTTTACCGTCCTGTACGGTATTAACTATTTTGTAACCTTGACTGGTAATCTTAATTTTATCGGGAACGTTGGTTATTATTTCGCCCGAACCGTCGTCAGCAGAAATAAGCATGACCACCGCTCTGTCGGAAAGGTGGGCGTTGATAAACTCCACAGCCTTCTCCTTGCCCATTGCGGCAAGCGCCGTAGTCAGTGCGTCGTCCTCGGCGGCAGATCCGCCTATCACAGTGACAGACGAAACACCCGTACGAATGGGGCTGCCAGTGGTCGGGTCTATAATATGGCAAAAGCGGACGCCGTCAACCTCGTAATACTGCTCATAGTCGCCACTGGTTGAAAGACAGACGTCCTTAACGGGGATAGAAAAGAAGCTTTCGCCTGCTACACCCCTGGGGTCCCTCGCTGATAAGGTATAGGTTCCACTATCGCTTTTGGCGTATTTTTTTAACGCCATACTTGACGAGGCAAAGTTGAAATAGCCGTACTCATAGAAATAATTATCCATTATTTCAAACGCTCGGTCTGCACACCACCCTTTGCCTATACCGCCTAAGTCGATTTTAAGGCTATACGTTACGCCGTCCACCGTTACGGTTGTTTCAGGCTTATAGGCGTAATAGCTTCCGTTCTCCTCGCTTAAAACCACTTCGCCAAAGCTTTGGGCAAGGCTGCAAAATGCAGTAACGTATTTATTATCGGGCAGAGGATAGGAACCGTCTTCGTTTTTAGCCCTATCGTAAGCCGCCGACGGAGTACCTGAAGCACGCTTGCCAAAGCCGTATAAATCTACGCTGTAGTAGACCGCCGGATTATAGTAGCCGTCCGTAAGAGTATATATATCCTTAGCAATAGATAAAACGTCGTAGGTGAGCTTGTCTACCTCTACCCTTTCCCCGGGCGCCGCCTCGTTGAACGTATAGACGCAGGAGTTTTTAACGGAAGCACTTAAAGAGCTCTCTGCCTGTGAAAGCATCTGATACAGCTCTTCTGTATATTTTTCAAACGCCGAGGTGCCGTCGGTTACGCCTTCGGGTAGGCTTTGACCTTCGGGCGGAGTGGGCAATACGTCGGGCGCAACAACGGTTGCCGTTGTACCCATAGCGTAGAGATTTTTATATAAATCGGGTTTGACGGGCGTTTCTCCGCTTTTACAGGAGGAAAGCGCACCGCATAATATTAC
>JBJFAF010000184.1:0-7733 GCA_051887755.1 Candidatus Coproplasma sp. | reverse complement strand
ATGTCCACTATATCGCTCGTTATCGTCGTTCTCTTCAAGGAATACAACCTGTTCTCATTAATCGGTCTTAACTAAGGCTGAACGGAGAGAAATCTGCTCAATAGCATAAAAATTAGTAATACGGTCTGCGGAAAAACTTCCGCAGACCGTATTTTCACAAAAAACACATTATTCTGTTTTGACAATTTAACATTTCCATAATATAATTAAAGGGTATAAGGTATATTGCCCGAGTATAACTTTTTTGGGAAATACCTTGGAGGGGAAAATGAAAAAGAGGTTTTTCGCCTGTGCTCTTATTGCGGCGGCGCTCTCCGTTACGGCTTTTTGCGGCTGTTCTCAATCTAAGGGCATCGTATCTATTGAAAAAACTGATAGCGTAGGACTTATCGATTACTATACCATAAGCTATTCAGACGGCACTACGTCCACGTTCACCGTAACGAACGGAAAGGACGGCAAGGACGGGGAGGATGCGCCTGCGCTCACCGTAGACGACGTGTACGAGTTTTATAAGCAGACTAACCCCGATATGAGCAAGGAGGAATTCGTTGAACAATTCCTCTCTATAGACGGCGGCGAGTCGCAGAGTAATTTGAACGCCGTTTCGTCAATGCTCTGCAGCGGGCTTAAAATTTATTCTTTCTTTAACGTAAATAACGCTTGGGGCGGCGGCACTTACGAAGCTTACAGTTTGGGCAGCGGCGTAATCTATAGAATTGACGAGGACTACACCTATATCTTAACCAACTACCACGTCGTCTACGACGACAACGACGTCAGCGACGATAAAATCACCGATAAGATTTACGCATATATGTACGGCAGCGAGTATAAACCCGTGCTCAACAGTTCAACGGGGAAATACACCGCAACCGACAACTACGCACTAACGTGCGAATTCGTGGGCGGCTCGCCTGAGTGCGACGTGGCGATAGTTAAGGTGGATACGGCAACTTTAACGGCTAAATATCCGTGCGCTAAGGCGGTAAAGGTCAACGAAAGCTATCAGGTAGGTCAGCAGGTTTATGCGTTTGGCGACCCCGGCGGCTACGGGTTAAGCGTAACGAAGGGCATCGTCAGCGTGGAGCTCGAGACCGTTACCTTAGACGTTGCAGGTACGCGTAATTTTTACGTTTTAAGGACGGATGCGCATATGACCCACGGTAATTCGGGCGGCGGTCTGTTTAACTCTCAAGGCGAATTTATAGCTCTATGTAATTCGGGCAGCGAGAGCATAGAAAGCATAAACAACGCCGTGCCCGCTAAGGCGGTTGCGCCCTGTGCGGACGGAGTAATCTATTATAACAAGCAGGACTCAAGCTATCACGGCACTTACAGAATGTATATGAACGTAATTTTAAGCGAGAGCAACTGCCGCTACGTCTACGACGAAAAAACGAAGACGGGTAAGGTTAAATGCGACGTTTCCGTATATAAGAGCGAAACGGACGAAGAGAACCCTGCGGAAGGTACTCCCGCATACGCAATGGGGTTGCAGGGCGGCGACGTTATTACGGCTATTTCAATCAACGGCGTTAAATACGAAATCAACCGTTTCTTCGACGTGGGCAACGTGCTTATGCGAGTAAGGGAAGGGGACAGCGTGTCCTTAACCTTGCAAAGGGACGGTGAGGAAATCGTCTCCGCCGCTTACGTCGCAACGCAAGCCGATTTCAAGGCGATTTAAACCCAACAGGGAAAAGAGAATATGGAAGAGAATAAAAAGACGCTGTACTCTGCTGTACAGCCCACAAACAACTTAACGATAGGCAATTATATCGGGGCAATAACCAACTTCGTACAGTTGCAGGACGAGTATAATTGCGTGTACGCAATCGCTAATATGCACGCAATAACGGTAAGGCAGAATCCTGCCGAGCTCAGGCAGAGGACGCTTGCGTTACTCGCACTGTATATCGCCTGCGGCATTGACCCCGAGAAGTGCATATTATATCTTCAATCGCACGTTCCCTGTCACGCCGAGCTTGCTTGGGTGCTTAACACCTTTACCTACGTCGGCGAGATGGAGCGTATGACGCAGTTCAAGGATAAATCCGCCCGTCATGCGGATAATATCAATATGGGGCTTATGGACTACCCCGTGCTTATGGCGGCGGATATACTTTTATATCAGGCGGACTACGTTCCCGTCGGCGAGGACCAACGCCAACACCTTGAAATAACGAGGGATATAGCTATCCGTTTCAACAACGCATATTCCCCTACGTTCACCGTTCCTCAGGGCATATTCCGCAAGGTAGGCGCAAAGATTAACGACTTGCAGGAGCCTACAAAAAAGATGTCAAAGTCGGGCGATAACCCCAACGGTGCGATATTCTTATCGGACGATAAGGATACGATTATGCGCAAGTTCAAGCGTGCCGTAACCGACAGCGACGGCGAAATCCGCTACGACCCAGCCTCAAAGCCGGGAGTTAGCAATTTGCTTTCAATCTACTCGGTATTTTCGGGCAAGAGCGTAGAGGATGCGGTTGCGGAGTTTCAGGGCAAGGGCTACGGCGACTTCAAGCTTGCAGTCGGCGAGGCGGTTGCCTCTAAGCTTGCGCCCATTCAGGCAGAGCAGGCAAAGCTGCTTGCAAATAAAGATTATTTAAACGACGTCTTGATTTCGGGTTCGCAGAAAGCTTACGCAATAGCCCGTAAAACCTTGGCAAAGGTATATAAGAAGATAGGTTTTTATCAGGTTTAACAAGCCTATATGTTTGGATATATTCAACCCGACGCTCCTTATCTATTCGTTAAGGACGAAAAACTTTATCATGCGGCGTACTGCGGAATGTGCAAATCAATCGGCAAGTCGTGCGGCAATGCGCCCAAGTCGGCGCTCACCTACGACGTAGCCTTTATGTCCTGCCTTCTGCATAATATTGCAAACTGCGATATTACGGTGGAAAAACGCCGTTGCGCACTGCATATATTTAGGCGTCGCCCTATGGCTAAGCCCGACGATATAAGCCTTTTGCTTGGTTGTTTAAACACCGTGCTCGCATACTACAAGCTCGTTGACGACAAGGCGGACGGCGATAAAAAAGGGCTGTTTGCTTTTATCTATAAGCGTGGCTATAAAAAGGCGTTAAAGCGCCACCCGCAGATTGAGAAAATAATCTCGCAGGCAATGCAAAAGCAGAGGGAAATAGAGGAGCGCAACAGCGCAATCATTGAAGAGGCTTGCGAGCCGTCGGCAGAGATGATGCGTGATTCCGCCGCCTACGTTCTCGGCGAATATTCTACGGAGCATACCGACGCCCTTATTTACGATATAGGTAAGTGGGTATACCTCGCCGACGCACTAGACGACTACGATAAGGACGTAAAAAAGGGCAGATATAACGTGCTTTACAATGCGTTTAAAAATTCGTGCAAAAAGGACGCCGTGGCAGAGCATAGGGAGGAGATTGAATTCATCTTTAACACCCTCTTTGCCGATATGCGTTATCACCTGTCGAATATTAAACTGTACTTTAATCACGACTTGACCGATAATATAATATTGAGGGGTATTCCCATTAAAACACGCAATTTGGTCTACGGCAAATGCGGTTGCGGCAAGCGTAAGGATAACGGCGAAGAGGACGCTTGAAAGAGAGAATAACCTCAAAAAGAGAGAATAGCCCCCGAATATGCAAGGGGTAATAATTAATACGGCAGAGTATAAAGGAGTTCGCATTTAATGAACAAGAAGAATTTGGAAATTTTAGGGCTTTCGGAAGGCGCTACGGCGGAGGAGATTGAACAGGCTTATTCCTCCCTGAAAGCGAAATATATGGAAGACAGATTTCTCGACGGCGAGGCGGGCAATAACGCAGCAAAGATGCTCGGTAAGATTGAAACCGCCAGAGACGAGCTTATCGCCGAAATCAATGAGGCGGCAAAGAGCGAAGAGGGTGAATCCGAAACGGGCGACGCCTACTCTAAGGTCGAACAACTTATTAAAGAGGGAAACCTACAGGAGGCTCAGCGTGCGCTCGACGGCTTTAACGAGCGCAATGCGGAATGGCACTACCTTCAATCCGTCGTCTTTTACCGCAAAAATTGGGTCAACGAAAGCAAAAAACAGCTTGAGATTGCAATGCGTTTAGATGCGGGCAACGATAAGTATAAGGAAGCGTATAAAAAGCTTTCGGATAAAATAGACTACGACGCCAACAAGGGCGCAAAGGAAAACGGCGGCACCGTTTACGAAGGTCAGGATATGAGTTACTCGGGCGACAATCAGATGGGCGATTTCTGCGCCTCCTGTGCGGAGTGCTGTGCGCTCAACGCCTGCCTTAACTGTATGTGCAACGGCTGCTGCAGATAATATATGCCAAAAAATAAAGACAACAAATCTTTTGAAATAGCGCTCTCGGGTATATCGTGTGCGCTGACCGTAATTTTTCTGTCGCTGGGTATACTCAGCGGTTGGTTACTCGCAACGGGTTACTGCATAGGCGTAATCTCGCTTATGTTGCCCCTTTCAAAAAAATTCTATTTAGGCGATTTTCTTGCATATTTAGGTGCGTGCATACTTACCGTTATAATGGGTGCGGCGGCAAAATTTTGGGATATAGTCCCCTTCGTAATGTTCTTCGGATTACACCCGCTTATAAACTGTATACAGCAAAACACGGCTAAAAAGTTTAAAAGCAAAATATTGTGCTATATCGTTTGGTTTATCGTCAAAGCACTGTGGTTCGACGCAACGCTCATCGTGGGATACTACCTCGTATACGACGGCGTTTTGGGCGGCTCGCTCTTCCCTCAGCAGGTATACGACGTGGTCAATCAATATATAATTTTGTTTGCGTTTACGCTAGGAACGGTAATCTTCGCAGTATACGATTTTTTAGTTTTCAGATGTCAGCGGGCGGTTAATTATTTTATAGGCAAAGTTAAAAGATAAAAGATAAAAAGATATAATGGAAAAAAACGTAGAATATTTAGGCGAAGTCCTCTCTCTCGGCAGCGAGGGAGAGGGCGTTATAAATTGCGGGGGCGTTACGGCTTTCGTGCCTCAGTGCCTCCCCGGCGAAAAGGTCAGCTTTAAGGCGCTTAAGGTCTCCGGCGGCGTCGCATACGGCAAGCTCACGGAAGTGCATACCCTTTCAAAGGATAGGGCAATCCCCGTCTGCGATAACTTCGGCAGGTGCGGCGGCTGTCAGCTACAGCATATGAACTACGCACTTCAGCTTGAGTACAAGCGGCAAAACGTGGAAAACTGCCTTAGAAAGATAGGCGGACTGTCAGTTGCGGTTGAGGACTGCGTTGCAAGCGATTTTCAGTTGGGCTACCGCAATAAGCTCGCTATTCCCGTCGGGGTTGATGCGGACGGCAACAATGTAATAGGCTTTTATGCGCCCCGTTCGCACCGCATAGTGCCCGTTAAGGAGTGTGCGCTACAGCAGAACTGGTCGGGCAGGCTAATATCGCTTTTGCACGCCTTTATGTGCGAGAAGGGCTTAAAGGGTTATGACGAGCGCACGCATAAGGGCGATATACGTCAGCTCGTCGCAAGGGAGCTTGACGGTAAGTTTATAATAACCGTAGTCGCCGCTAAGAAAATCGAGTTGGACGGTTTTGCAAAAAAACTGGAAACCGAGTTCAAAAATTTCACGCTTTTGCTCAATATAAATTCGTCGACGGGCAATGTGATTTTCGGCAAAGAGTGGCACATATGCTGTGGCAAAGGCTATTTCAACGGCAAGGATATGGGCGTAAAGTTCAAGGCGGGGGCAAACACCTTCTTGCAGGTCAACGACGGCGTTAGGACTAAACTTTACAAAGCGGTTGCCGCACAGATATGTTCAAAGGACAGCGTAGCGGTAGACTTATACAGCGGAGGCGGTATGCTCACTGCGTTGCTTGCAAAGGGCTGTAAGGCGGCGTACGGCATAGAGATTGTTAAAGAGGCGGTTGAGTGCGCTGACGAGCTTAAAGAGATGAACAACCTCTCGGACAAGATGTTCAATATCTGCGGAGCGGTAGAGGACAAGCTTTCAGAAGTTTTCCGCCTTACCGAAGGTGCGGAAAGGGTGATAGTGTGCGACCCGCCTAGAAAGGGTATGGAACGCTCGGTGGTCAACGCCATACTCTTAAGCGGTGCAAAAAAAGTCGTGCTCGTGTCCTGTAACCCTGCAACGCTTGCAAGAGATTTGGGACTTTTATGCGGAAGTTTAAAGGAGGTAGACGGTCAACTTATCAAAAACGCAGACTACGACCAAACGCCTTTAGGCGGCTATTACGAAGTCGTATCCGTAACCCCCTTCGATATGTTCCCTCAGACCAAGCACGTCGAAACGTTGGCGGTTTTACAACGGAAAGATTTGTAACGCCTACGGTCAAAAGGTAACCCTGCGATAGTGATTATTAATAAATATTGAGAAAACATAAATACTAAAAATCGTGGAATATTATCAAGGTGTTTCACGATATAGGAAGCATAATGAAACTAAATGAGGCTATCTTAAAGCGCATAGAAGAAATATGTGACGAAAAAGGTAAAAACGTTTGCGAGCTTGTCTGGGCGGTGGTAAATCCCCTTCGGCAATTTATGATTTAATGAAAGGAAGGACGAAGTGCCCTAAAGTTACGACGGTTAAAAGCTTTTGTGAAGGTGCAGGTATTACCTTATCCGAATTTTTCGACAGGGATTATTTCAATGACTTTGAAGACGACGAATAGAATGAAAAAACCGAGAGTTTTACTCTCGGTTTTCTTTGTACTTAAGGGGTTATTATGCCGTAGAATAGTTATAAATTACGGGGTAACGTAAGTAGATAAAGCAAAATAAGGGCTGAAAATATCCGCAATAAATTCATTTTCAGGGGGTTTACAAATTTAATAAAATGTGATAAGATAGCCGCAAATCGTATATAGCGGTCAAACAACCGACGGAGCTACAATGGATAATCGCACGAAAGAAAAATTAAAAAAACTGCCCTTTGCATGGATAGCGCTTGCTTTAACTGTCCTGCTCTCCGTAATCTTTATTATCGTGAGCTGTACCAATACGACGCAATCTTTGGCGTCTGTTCCATTTAAGGTCACCTTTGAGGGCGATTATAAGATAGCGGACGGCGAGTGGCAGCCCTACGTTCGAGGCGAGAAGATTTCCGCAATGCAAGGTGACGTCACCTTTAAAGGCAAGTTTTTGCTGTACTTTGACGACCCTGAGCAAACAGTCGGCTATGTGAGAAAAGATTCGAATATAGCAATGTATTTTAACCATATAGGCGGAAGAATCAGCATTAACGGCGGAGAATTTCACAACTTTGACGCTGAATGTAAAGATTTTAATAGCTCCTCCTGCGGAAAACAATGGTTATATTATACGTTCGACGGCGAGACTGGCGATGAAGTGGAATTGGTTTTAAGCAATCCCCATTCCTTCGGCAACGCCACCGCAGTAAACGAATTTATGGAGTCGATGTCCATATACGTCAACTCGAGTTTTGAAACGAGGTTGGCGAACAAGGGGCTTACTCAAAGGGTAATCGGCTTCGTCGTGCTCGTCATTGCAATAGTGCTCTTTGGCGTCGCCGTATTCTCTTCGGCTTTAAAAATTTCCCAGAACAATTTCATATGGCTGTTGGCTTTAATAACCTTCTTTGCGGGCGGCTATATAGTGCTCTCTTCGGCAAACATATCCGTGTACAGCGCCTTGATAGCGTTTAACACTTCGGGGCTACAGGTGTGCATAATGCTGTACTCTCTATTTATAAGCTGTCTTG
>JBJFAF010000183.1:0-7737 GCA_051887755.1 Candidatus Coproplasma sp. | reverse complement strand
TAGAACGCTCTCTGCCCCTAACGTAAGGCACGATACAGTACGAACAGAAGTTATTGCAACCGTAGGTAATATTGACCCAGGCGTTAGGATAACTCGTTCTTAAAGGGTTATCCCCTTCTACCACGCTTCCGTCACATTCGTCAATTTTGATTATCGACTTTTTACGGTGCTGTTTTTCAATTACGAAATCTTTGAGCTTGTTTAAATTATGCGTACCGAAAATAATATCAACGTAGGGGAATTTTTCGTGTAAAACGTCTGCCTTATGCATCTGTTGGGTCAAGCATCCGCCCACGGCGATAATCATATCTCTCTTTGCCGCTTTAAGCTTTTTAAGCATACCGATATTGCCGTAAGCGTGATTTTCTGCATTTTCACGAATACAGCAGGTGTTAAAGACTACGATATCGGCTTTTTCCATACTGTCGCAACTGACGTAACCAAGCTCGGATAGAATACCTGCAATCTTTTCCGATTCGTGAACGTTCATCTGACAGCCATAAGTAACTATGTGATAAAATTTGTCCATAAAGTTATTATAACTTTATTTGCAAATTTTTTCAAATAAAATGCAATAAATATTAAAACTTTTAAAATACTAATTGTAATGAAAAAAGGCGTTAAAGTATTTTTGTGGATAATTACGGTTTTTACGGCTTTGATTATGAGTTTAATCATTGCCGACTTTATTATCACCGCAGGTACTAATTTAGATGAAAATAAACTTGAAGGCTGCGAAAAAACGATAACATTATACGATTTTCAGGGCAATAAAATCAAGGATGCGGCTCTTATTTCAAAGCGAAGCAGCGTATTCGTTGATAAACTTAATCCCGATACTATAAACGCATTTATAGCGTCGGAGGACAAGACTTTTTTTACACATAACGGGGTCAACTATAAACGTATTTTAAAAGCGTTATATAAAAACGTGACAAGCCGTTCGTTTAAGGAAGGTGCGTCTACCATAACCCAACAATTAATTAAAAACACCCACCTAAACAACGATAAGACGATAACGAGAAAATTAAAGGAAATTAAGCTATCAAAACAGCTTGAAAGACGATACTCTAAGGAAGAGATTTTGCAGATGTACTTAAACATAATCTACTTCGGGCACAACTGCTACGGCTTGGAAAACGCTGCGCAATTCTACTTCGGGATACCCGCAAGCGAACTTAATTTGGAGCAGAGCGCAACAATCGTAGGGCTTTTAAGCTCGCCAAACAATTATTCACCATTCAAAAACCACGAAAAGTGCGTAAAACGCAGAAATTTAGTATTAAAAAGTATGCTCAATTGCGGCTATATCGATGAAGTGACTTATGAAAACACGATTAAAATGCCCTTAAGCGCAAAAGAAAATAACGAAAACAATAATTATTCCGACTATGTGACCGAAGTCTTTTACGAGCTTGAAGATTGCGGCATCGACCCCTATGCAGACTTTGGACACCTAAACGTATACACCTATTTCAATAAAACCGTACAGGATGCGGTTGAAAAACTCAATTACGAGTACGACGGAGCCACACTCGTGCGCACGGTCGGCGGAGGCGTTGCAGCGTATAGAACGAGTTGCAGAGAAATAAAACGACAGATAGGCTCTACAGCTAAACCGATTTTCGTGTACGGACCTGCGCTAAACGAAAATAAAATCAATCTATTTACCAAAATTTGCGACGAGCCGATTGATATTAACGGCTATAAACCCGAAAACTACGATAAAAAGTACCGAGGATATGTAAGCGTAGAGGATGCAATAACTCAAAGCCTTAATATTCCCGCCGTTAAAACTTTGAACGCATTAACCGTAAACATAGCCGCAGACTACGCAAAGGCTATGTCCATCAACCTTAAGGCAGAGGATAAAAATCTGTCGCTTGCATTAGGAGCAATGAGCGAAGGGCTTACAATTAGAGAACTTTGCGATTGTTATTCAGTCTTTCCATCTCAGGGAAACTATACGAAATCGGCATTTATTGAACAAATATGCGATGAAAACGGCAATTATCTTTATAAAAACGATGTAAAAGCTGATAACGTATTTTCTAAGTCGACCTGTTCTTTAATAAACAAAGCGCTGCAAAACGCCGCAAAAACAGGTACGGCAAAACGTCTTGCAGATTTTAATTTCGATATAGCCTGTAAAACGGGCACTTGCGGAACGAAAGAGGGCAACACAGACGCCTACACCCTATCTTACACTTCGCAACACATTATAGGGATATGGGCAGGAGATAAAAACAACAAAAAACTCGATATAACCGGCGGAAAATACTGCTGTGATTTAACGAAGGAATTATTGAGCGAAATTTACAAAAACAAAACCGTACCTCCGCTCGACACGAAAAGCGGAGTAAAAGAGATAGAATTAGATAAGGACGAATATGAGCATAACAACAAAGTAATTTTATGCGACGACAATTGCCCGAAACTTAACAGGCTATACGCCTATTGCAGTGAGGACAATTTGCCTAAAGAAAAATCCACTGCCTTTACAAACCCTAAAATTGTAAAACCGACGATAATTGTAGATAATGACAATATTTGTATTATGTTATGTCAGGCAAAGTACTATGCATATTTAATAAAACGCAAATTTAATGGCAATACTGACGAAATTTACGATGGTAAATGGAAAGAACGAATTTGCGAAAAATTACCTTCTGGTGAGTACGAATACTGCATTACCCCCTACTACTCCTCAGGAGGCAAAAAATTTTTCGGCGACGAAATTTGGTTACCGAAGATTAAAATTGAAAATTCTTCTGCCGTTGAAAATAATTCACCTAAAGATGAAATTCCCGACATCGCAAAAAAAGACTGGTTTGATAACTCATTTTAAATTGATTATTTTCTTGCATACTCCTCTTTAAAAGTTTTTTTCTACAATTTTAATACTAAAAATATTTTAAAGCTTGGAATTTAACGGCAGAAATTTTTCAAATAAATTTTAATTTATAATTTAAAACCGAGCAAATAATTTGCTCGGTTTAAAAATTACTTATAAATCTTTTGAAGATTTTTTATAAATATTTCACTTATTTGAATTTAATAAATTTTCATAACTTCTAAGGTTGACAGCGCCTCTTCAATTAACTCATCTACGTTGAGTTTTGCCTCTTCCGACAAAATATCCGCCATAGCGGGGCGAATTACGGGGTGTCGGGGCAAAAATACCGTACAGCAATCTTCATATGGCTGAATTGATATTTCGTATGCGCCCATAAGCCTGCTACGTTCAATAATTTCATTCTTATCAAAGCCGCAAAGAGGACGCAAAACGGGCAACTCTTCAATAACACTGCCTGACGAGGTCATACCCTCTATAGTCTGGCTGGCAACCTGACCTAAGCTTTCGCCCGTAATAAGGCACTGCGCACCGCTTTTTTTAGCTATTCTTTCGGCAATTCTCATCATAAAACGCCTTAAAAGCGTTACCATAAAGTCTCCGTTGCATTTTTTATGAATTTCTTCCTGAATATGCGTAACTTTTACCACGTTAAGGGTCGTGCCGCAGGAGTACTGAGCAAGCACTTTGGCTAAATTTTCAACCTTTTCCCTCGCCTGCATATTCGTATAAGGATAGCTGTGAAAGTGTATACAGTCGATTTTCATACCTCTTTTAGCCATCATATAGCCCGCCACGGGGCTGTCTATGCCGCCAGAGATTAAAAGCATACCCTTTCCTGCAGTACCGACAGGCATACCGCCTGCCCCTTTAATCATACTTCCGAATACGAGCGACGTGCCGTCCTCCCTCAAATCTATTCCTATTAAAACGTCGGGATTATGGATATCGACTTTCAAGCCCTCGCACTTATCTAAAAGTCTGCCGCCGATTTCGGCGTTGATTGCCATAGAATTTAAAGGAAATTTCTTGTCCGCCCTGTGTGCGTCCACCTTAAACGTGCCGAATTTAGGGCAAATTTCGCTTGCCGCATGATAGATATTATCCATTGAAGTGGGCACTTTATAGGCAACGCTCAGCGTATGTACGCCGAAAACCTTGGTAAGCCTGTCCACGATAATCTCTTCGTTGCCCTCCGCAAAATTCTCTACAATATATCTTCCGCTACGTTTTCTTATTTCGTGACGAATTCCCTTTAAGGCTTTTTCCATATTTTCCGCAAACACCCTTTCAAAGTAGCCACGGTTGTTGCCCTTGAGATATATTTCGCAATATCTTACGATTATAACCTTTTCCATCTTATTTCATTATTTCCATTCTGTTTTTAACGGTTTCGTTTAAAATTTGAGCCGCAGTTTCAATCTCTTGCTCGGTCGTGTTACAGCTGAAACTAAGCCGTAAAACACCGTCGGCAAGCTTCTCGTCTATTCCGCATGACAAAATCACTCGGGAATACCTCTTTTTCTCGTTTGACGAGCAGGCTGACCCAGTACCTATAATAAGTCCTTTATCGTTGACCTCGTGTAAAATTATTTCTCCGCGCACGCCGAGAGCTATAACCGAAAGTATATACGGCGAAGAGTTTTCGGACGAGAGTATTTTAAACAGGTCTTTATCCAAAAGACTTATTAATTTCTCCTTTAGCTTTTTAACGTAATCAAAATTCTCTTCAATTTTTTCATACTTTTTTAACGCCGCAAACTCAAAGACCTTTATTCCGAAGACGTTTTCCGTTCCGCTACGCAAGCCCTTTTCCTGACCACCGCCAAAAATAAAAGGCTTTAACGCTAAATTTTTTCGCTTGATGAGTGCGCCGCACCCCTTAAGCGCACCGATTTTATGCGCCGATACGCTGTATAAATCTATTTCCTTACCTATTTTAAAAGGTATCTTGCCAAATGCCTGAACGCCGTCTGAGTGAAATAAGGCGCTGGAATTTATAGCTTTAACCCTCTTTGCTATGGCGTTTACGTCATTAATCGCACCCGTTTCGTTGTTGACGTGTATGACGGAAACTAACGACGTTTTGCTATCAATAAGCTTTAAAAGCTCCTCAATGTCTACACTGCCGTCGGCGTTCAAGGGTGCAAAGCGCACTTCTAAACCACGCTGTTTAAGCTCGTTTGCAGAAGAAATAATGGCGGAATGTTCTCCAAGCGTGGTTACGATGTTGCCACGCTTACCGCCGCAAAAGAGTGCGTGATTATCCGCCTCTGAACCGCAGGAGGTAAAAATTATCTCAAAATTAGCATCGTTTGCAACGCAATTTATAATATTTTTCCTTGCCTGTTCGAGTTCTCGGTGTAAAGCATAACCTTCCGCATATAATGCGGAAGGATTATAAAAGTTTTCAGTTAAATATTTTTCAGCCTTTTTAAGACATTCGCAGTCGGGTTTAGTCGTAGCTGCATTATCAAGATAAATCATTAAATTTCTATTATGCCTTTATACGTCTGCTTAACCGAGCCGTCGAGCTCTGCCTCGCCGTTTTCGTTGAGTTTAACGAACAGGTCGCCGCCCTTAAGCTTGACGGTTATAATTTCGTTCTCCTTGCAATCGCCGCTCTTTATAGCGGATAGTGCGGCGGCGGCAGCGGCAGTTCCGCATGCGAGCGTTTCTCCGTTAGCCTTATCCCAAGCCCTAACTTTAATCGTCACGTTGTTGACGACACGAACGAATTCAACGTATTCGTCGGGCTTGATTGCACCGCTGATTATAAGCGTCTGACCGACCTCTTCGATATCTACGTCGTCCACGTTATCGCAGAAAATTACGCAGTGAGCGTTGCCTATTTCGACCGAATAAGACTTCCTGCAATTATAACCGTCTACGGAAGAGAGCACGGCGAAATTGCTATTTTCTGTAACCTGAGGCTTACCGAGCAATTCAGCAACGGAGCTTGCCATACCGTTGATATGGTTAATGCTGACCTTTTTAACAACTCCGCAACTTTCAATCGTAAATTCGTCGCTTACAACAAAACCGCTGTCATAGAGATATTTTGCGGCGCACCTTATGGGGTTAGCGGCAAGACCGCCGTCACTGCCGTCGCGGTTAAACACCCTTACCTTTGCGTCTGCAACGTCAGATTTTTCAATCATAACGATACCGTCCGCACCGATTGCAAAGTGCCTGTCGCAGAAGTTAATTGCAAGCGATTCGGGGCAGGTTATCTTACCGTCCATATTATTGAAGAGAATGTAGTCGTTTCCGCAACTGTGTAGTTTGCTGAAGTCGAGCTTGAGCTTTTCCTGTCTTAAATTGTTAATATCAATAAGCTCGGTATTGAACTGATTGTATCTTCCTGCAATAACGTCGGCAAGTGCGTTGGTCGTATCGAGCGAGGTAAGCACTGTAATGCCGAGAAGTATTGCATGGTGATGCATAGATATATAGTTAGTAATCGACTCGATGTCGGTCTTACCCGTATAAACCACATAGTCAATCTTGCCCTCGTCCATCAGCTTGAATATTTCGTCGTTGGTGGAAAGCCTTGCAACTTCCGTACACTCGAGTCCAAGACTGCGGATAACGTTCGCCGTACCCTTAGTTGCATAAAGCGTCAACCCCAAGTCAGCAAACTTTTTAACGATATTTACGATTTCAAACTTGTCGTGGTCGTTAATCGTGAAATAAATTCCCGAAGGATTTTGTTTGGTCGGGTGTTTCATATTGAAACCTGCCGAAACCAAACCCTTGAATAATGCCTCTTCTATGGTCTTGCCGATACCTAAAACTTCGCCCGTCGACTTCATTTCAGGTCCAAGCTGTGAGTTTACGTCGTTTAGTTTTTCAAACGAGAACACGGGAACTTTTACCGCTACATAAGGCGAATTACGGTATAATCCCGTTCCATAACCAAGCTTTTTAAGCTTGTAACCAAGCATAATCTTAGTTGCAAGGTCGACCATGGGTACGCCCGTAACCTTTGAAATGTAGGGAACGGTACGCGACGCCCTGGGATTAACTTCGATAACGTATAATTCGTTGTGATAGATGAGGTACTGTATGTTGATTAAGCCCTTAGTTTTGAGCGAAATTGCAAGGTTGGTAGAAACGTCTACAATCTTTTTAAGCATTGCATCGCTCAAGTTATAGGGGGGATAAACTGCAATAGAGTCGCCGCTGTGAACGCCCGCCCTTTCGATATGTTGCATTATGCCGGGGATAAGCACGTCCACGCCATCGGAAATAGCGTCGACTTCAAGCTCCGAACCCATAAGATATTTATCACACAAGACGGGGTTTTCTATCTTCTGCGCTAAAATTACGTCCATATATCTTTCGATATCGTTCTGCGTAAACGCTATGGTCATATTCTGACCGCCGATTACATACGAAGGACGGAGAAGTACGGGGTAGCCGAGCTTTTCAGCGGCGGCAACCGCCTCTTCTTTAGACATAACGGTAAGCCCCTTAGGTCTTGCAATGTTGAACTTCTCCAACAATTCGTCAAAACGCTCCCTGTCCTCTGCAAGGTCGACGCTGTCGGCAGGTGTGCCGAGTATGCGTACGCCCTTCTTATCGAGATATGCGCAGAGCTTGATTGCCGTCTGACCGCCAAAAGTTATTACCACGCCGTAGGGCTTTTCCACGTCGATTACGTTTTGAACGTCTTCGGGTGTAAGACTTTCAAAGTACAGCCTGTCCGCCGTATCAAAGTCAGTTGAAACCGTTTCGGGGTTGTTGTTGATTATTATAACCTCGTAACCGAGCCTCTTCAACGCCCAAACGCAGTGAACGGACGAATAGTCGAATTCGATACCCTGACCTATTCTTATAGGACCCGAACCGATAACTATAATCCTCTTCTTCTTATCCTG
>JBJFAF010000182.1:0-1899 GCA_051887755.1 Candidatus Coproplasma sp. | reverse complement strand
GTATGTCCGCCTGCCCCTTCGGCGCTATCGCGGATAAATCGCAAATCTTCCAGCTTATTCAGTCGATTAAGCAGGGCAATAAGGTCATTGCCGCAGTTGCGCCTGCAATCGTAGGTCAGTACGGACCTAAGACCACGATGGCTCAGATTAAGACTGCTCTTTTAAAGCTCGGCTTTGCAGATTTATACGAAGTTGCCGAAGGTGCCGACCTTGGCTGTATTGCAGAAGCTAACCACTACGTAGACGAAGTTGCAACGGGTAAGTTGCCCTTCCTTTTAACCAGCTGCTGTCCTGCTTGGGCGGTGCTCGCTAAAAAGCAGTTCCCCGATTTGGTCGGCGAAGTTTCTCAAGAGCTCACCCCCATGGTCGCAACGGCAAGAAAGATTAAGGAGCGCTTCCCCGAACCCGAAACGCAGGTGGTGTTTATAGGACCTTGCGCCGCAAAGAAGTTAGAAGCTTCAAGAAGGACCATTCGTTCGTTCGTCGACTTCGTAATCACGTTTGAAGAGCTTAACGGTATGTTTGAGGCAAAGAATATCGTGCCTTCACAGCTTGAAGAAACGCCCTTAAGGGAAACGGGTACGACGGGTGCAGGCAGGGGCTACGGCGTAGCCGGCGGCGTTGCTGCGGCAATCGAAAGGACGGTTAAGGAATACTTCCCCGAAACGGAAGTTTCCGTATACCACGCAGAAGGCTTGACCGAGTGCAAGAAGATTTTAACGCTTGCAAAGGCGGGTAAAATCAAGGGCTGCCTTATCGAAGGAATGGGTTGCCCCGGCGGTTGCGTTGCAGGCGTTGGCACGGTTATTCCACCTGAAAAGGCAAAAATCCTTTCCGAGCAGTTTGCAAAAAGCAGCGAAAAGCAGGTTCCCGAAAAGGAATGGTTGGAAATGGCAGAACGCCTGACCAACATGGAGTAAACCAATAATTAAAAGGGCGGATTGCAAAATACAATTCCGCCCTTATTTTATTATAGAGTAATAAAAACTGCCGTAACGCAGAGTTCTGCGCTACGGCGGTTTATTTTTCGTTCAACTTATTCCAAAGATTAATCGTTTCAAGTATCAAAGGTTTTTGATTACTCGTAAGCTGTCTATACGACTCAATCAACTTGCGTTCTGTTGGCAAAAGAACGGTTTGCGGCTGTTCGCTCGGTCGGTCGGCAACCGCACCGAAATCGTCGCACTTCCCCACGAGATAATCAACGGAGCAATTGAAAAACTCGGAAAGCTTGATAAGATAGGTCACCTTAGGTTCTGCAATTCCGTTTTCCCACTTACAGACCGAAGCGTCGCTAACGTCTATCGCTTCGGCTAAGCGTTTCATAGAAACGCCTGTTTCAGTTCTCAATTCTTTTAATCTTTCGCTGAATTTTTCCATAACTAATCGTAATCATTATACTAACTAAAATTAATAAAGTTATTGACATTTCTAAAAGTAAATTCTATAATTATTATAGTATTAACTTTTGTTAGTAAAATATGCGCTTAGGAGATAAAATTGTGAAAAGAAAACTTTTGGTAGTGCTTATCGCACTCGTTTCTATTTTTGCCCTCGCCTTCGGACTTTCCGCTTGTAGCAGCGGTAACGGCGGCGGAAATACGGGCGGCGGTACAGAACAAGGCGGAGATAAAAAACCCGAAAAATTATCGGGTTCGGAAGGTTTGGAATATACTCTAACGCATAACGGAACGTATTCTTGTACCGGAATAGGGACGTGTACGGAGACGGATATTATAATTGCGTCTTGGTACAACGAACGATGGGTAACAGAATTTGACAGTTCTGCGTTCGCCATATGTGAAACCGTTACGAGCATAGTAATTCCCGATAGCATTAAATCAAAAATTGATTCTCACGCATTTCGTAATTGTAATGCTCTTACGAGCATAACCATAG
>JBJFAF010000181.1:0-1902 GCA_051887755.1 Candidatus Coproplasma sp. | reverse complement strand
GTGAAAGACTTGAGTTATTCCATAACGGCGTTGATACGAAAGCGTACGAATTTTTCGGCTGTCATAGACAGGCTGAAGGCGAATACGTCTTTCGCATTTGGGCGCCGCACGCCGTTAAGGTCAGCGTCGTAGGCGATTTCAACGGCTACGCTGAGGACGCCGCCGTTATGGAGAGATTGCCCGACGGCGAAAGTTGGCAGGCTGAACTTTCTGCTAGGGAAGGGGATTGCTATCAATTCCTCATTCACACCTTTGACGGAAGAAAGTTGTATAAAGCCGACCCGTATGCGTTCAGGTCGGATTTCCCCAAAAGTAAACGCTCGGTAATTTGTACCGATATTCCAACCGTTCCGCCTATGGCAGTTACAACCGAAGGCGAACGACCTATAAATATTTACGAAGTAAATCTTCTTGCGTGGAAGAGGCATAAGGACAACTCCTATTATTCGTATGCGGAGCTTGAAAAGACGCTCGTTCCATACGTCAAGAATATGGGTTATACCCATGTGGAGCTTATGCCTATTACCGAATTCCCCTACGACGGTTCCTGGGGCTATCAGGTTACGGGTTACTTCTGTGTAACCGCAAGGCTTGGCACTCCCGCACAGTTTGCCTCTCTCGTCTCGGCTTTTCACAGGGAGGGTATAGGCGTAATACTCGACTGGGTTCCTGCGCATTTCCCTAAAGACGACTTTGCTCTTTATGAATTCGACGGTCAACCGCTCTATGAATGTCCGCTTTGGGATAGAATGGAGCATAGAGGTTGGGGCACGAGAAAATTTGACTTCGGCAGAGGCGGAGTGGACAGCTTTTTGCTCTCCTCTGCGGCGTACTTTTTAAATACGTTCGGGTTAGACGGCTTGCGTGTGGACGCAGTTGCCGCAATGCTATATCTCGATTACGATATGCCGTTCGGTCAATGGACGCCCAACAAATACGGCGACAACCGCAATTTAGAGGCGATTGAATTCATAAAAAAATTCAACCGAATGGTCAAAGAGCAATTCCCTCACGCAATGACCGTTGCGGAGGAATCTACTGCGTTTTGCGGCGTAACGACGCCCGTTGAAAAGGGCGGACTCGGATTTGACTATAAATGGAATATGGGTTGGATGAACGACACCTTATTCTATTGCAGGCAGGACCCGCTGTATAGGCATTACCACCACCAGAAAATAACCTTTTCTATGATGTATTCGTTAAACGAGAGGTACGTTCTTCCGCTCTCTCACGACGAAGTGGTGCATGTTAAGGGCTCTATTGTCAATAAAATGCCGGGCAGTTTTGACGATAAGTTTTCAACCGTTCGTGCAATGCTCGGATATATGTACGCTCACCCCGGCAAAAAACTCAACTTTATGGGTTATGAGTTTGGTCAGTTTGCCGAGTGGAACTATACGACGGGTATAGACTTTTTCTTAAAAAAATACGAAAAACACAAAAAGCTTTCGGTTTTTGTAAAAGCGTTAAATAATTTCTACAGGGCTTGCCCTTTATTATATACGGTCGAAAACGACTGGAAGGGGTTCGAGTGGTTGGTGGTAGACGACGTTATAAATAACGTCCTTGCCTTTAATCGTTACGACGGAAAAGGCGGTTGCCTTATGACGGTAATTAACTTTTCAGGAATAGACCAACCGAACTACACTTTCGGTCAGCACGCAGGCAAGTATAAAAAGGCGTTTGATACGGACTGCGTACGCTTTGGCGGAGAGGGTAAATTCAAAAAGAGATACGTTTCGACCAAAAAGCGTAAAAGCCACGGTAAGGATAATTCGATAACTATGGATATTCCAAAGCTGTCGTGTTTATATTTTATTAAAGAAAAATAATTTTTGGGGGATTTGAACAATGCTAAGAAAAAAAGAATGTGTAGCAATGTTGCTTGCCGGCGGTCAGGGT
>JBJFAF010000180.1:0-1915 GCA_051887755.1 Candidatus Coproplasma sp. | reverse complement strand
GCTTTCAAGCGAGGTGCACTCATAGAACGCATTTTCTCCGATTGAGGTTACGCTGTCGGGAATAATTATATTTTTAAGCGAGCTACAGTGGGAGAATGCGTATTCGCCTATCGTTGTCAATTTGCTGTTTGCGCCAAAATCTACGCTCTCAAGATAATCATAATCGTAAAACGCATCTTCGCTTAACGTGGTCAGCTGGCTGTTATTGCCAAACGCTATGCTCTTAAGTGAATCGCAGCCGCTGAACATATCGCAGATAACCGTAGTCAATTGACTGTTATCGGCAAACGTTATGCTCTCAAGCGAATAGCAACGGTAGAATGAGTGCTCTGCGATAGAGGTTACGCCGCCGGGAATGATGATATTTTTAAGCGAGGTACATTGGCCGAATGCGTATTCGTTTATCGTTGTCAATTGACTGTTTGCACCAAACGATATGCTTTCAAGTACGCTACAGTTGAAGAATATGTCTCTTAACGTGGTCAGTTGACTGTTGTCGGCAAACGTTACGCTCTTAAGCGAGGTGCAGTAGTAGAACGCCCACGTTCCGATATAAGTTACGCCGGCGGGAATAGTAATATCTGTAAGCGAGTTGCAGCAGGCGAACGCGTCTTCGCCTATCGTGGTCAATTGACTGTCTGCACCAAACGTTACGCTTTCAAGCAATTCACAGTCGGCGAACGCATATTCACCGATTGTGGTTACGCTGTCGGGAATAGTAATATCCGTCAGCGAGCTACAGTAGGCGAATGCTCTGGTGCCTATCGTTGTCAATTTGCTGTTTGCGCCTATCGTTACGCTTTCAAGGGAGATACAGCCGTAGAACGCCTCTTCGTTGATTGTGGTTACGCTGTCGGGGATAGTAATATCCGTCAGCGAGCTACAGTAGGAGAATGCATAGCTTGAGATTATTTTTGTTCCTTCATGTACTTCGCATGACGTTATTCCGGTATCAGTAACCTTGACAAGTACTAAATAAGGGTTAGTTTCGTTGCCCAGATATTTAGCACCGTCGTACTCGGTAAAAGCAAGCAAGTCACTACCAACGAACGCATTACCCAACGAGGTTACACTGTCGGGGATCGATATAGTTTCAAGCAAAGCACATAAACTGAACGCACTATTGCCGATTGTTGTCACGCCTTCCGGTATGATTATACTTGTAATGGATTGGTCGCCATAGAACGCATAATCGTAAATACAGGGTATACCGTCAGGCAAAACCAACTGAGTCTGATCTCCGCAATAACCAAGCAGCCACTTCTCTGATCCGTCAGCGTAGATAATAAATCCGTCTTTATCGATATACGTTTTGCCGACTTCCGCCTTGTCGGTATATATGTTTTTAGCATAATATCCTAAGAAACCGTTAGCTGTAGAACCTGCGGTTACGTTAAGGGCGTCAACGCCGTCCGTACCCGTCAGATCCCACACTTCGACTAACTTATAACAACCGCTGAACGCCTCTTCGCCGATTGAAGTTACGCCTGCAGGTATCGTTATACTCGTAAGAGAACAACAATACGAGAATGCATAATCACCGATTGTAGTTACGCTTTCGGGAATTGTAACGCTTATAAGCGAAATACAATCATTGAAAGCTTCTTTGGGGATAGTTGTTATGCCTTCAGGAATTATTACGCTTTTAATCGACCTGCAGTAGCTGAATACGCTGTTGCTTAATTGCGTTATATAGTCGGGAATGGTTAAATGAGCGTCATTACCCACGTAGTTAAACAAAATTTTTTCCGTACCGTCGGTATACACTACGTATCCCGCGTCGTCCGTGGAGAGCTTGCTGACAGCCTCGGCGTCGGTATATACGCTTCTGGCATTATAAGCCACTAAACCGTTATCCTCAGAACCTGCGGTTACGTTAAGGGCGTCAACGCCGTCCGTACCCGTCAGATCCCAC
>JBJFAF010000179.1:2951-7829 GCA_051887755.1 Candidatus Coproplasma sp. | reverse complement strand
TTTAAAAGGTTAAAGCCGTCGTCGGTGGACATAGACCAGTTGTTGTGCTTGCCCGAACCATTTACGCCTTCGAAGGGCTTTTCGTGAAGGAGACATACGAGGTGATGCTTTAAGGCAACCTTTTTCATAATCTCCATAGTAAGCATATTGTTATCGACTGCAACGTTGGTCGTGCCGAAGATAGGTGCCATTTCGTGCTGAGCAGGGGCAACCTCGTTGTGCTTGGTCTTGGAGAAAATTCCGTACGACCAAAGCTCCTTATCCAAATCCTGCATATATGCGGCAACTCTGGGCTTGAGCACGCCGAAGTAGTGGTCCTCAAGCTCCTGACCCCTGGAGACCTTTGCGCCGAACAGCGTTCTTCCGCAGAGGCGCAGGTCCTTTCTCTTCATATACTCCTCTTCGTCTACGAGGAAATATTCCTGTTCGGGTCCGACGGTGGTCGCAACCTTTTTGCACTCCTTGCCGAACAGCTTTAATACCCTTTTAGCCTGTTTGTCGATTGCCGTCATCGAACGGAGAAGAGGCGACTTTTTATCAAGCGTTTCACCCGTGTAGGATACGAATACTGTGGGTATGTAGAGCGTACCCTCCTTTACGAATGCGGGGGAAGTAGGGTCCCAAGCGGTATAGCCCCTCGCCATATAGGTCGCACGGGAGCCGCCTGAGGGGAAACTCGAGGCATCGGGCTCGCCAACTATCAGGCTCTTGCCCGTAAGGCGCATAATCGCCTTGTCGCCCTCGGGTTCGATAAAGCTGTCGTGCTTTTCTGCGGTCAAACCCGTAAGGGGCTGGAACCAGTGCGTATAGTGGGTTGCACCCTTAGATACAGCCCATTTTTTCATAGCCGACGCAACCGTACCTGCTATAGATACGTCGAGCGTCTTACCCGACTCTATGGTTGCACGCAAAAGCTTATATACTTCGCTGGGCAAAGTTTCCTTTTGAACCTGACTGTTGAATACGTTTTCGCCGAACGTCTCAGGAATATTCATAAATATCTCTCCTAAAGAAATTGTATACTCAAATTATAGTTAATAAACGGCAAAATGTCAACCGTTAAAGCCTACCGTGGCGTTCACAAGTCTTAATAAAAACTATAAGCAGAAGTTATGGGTGGTGCGCTACAGCGGTGTATACGGCTTTGGATAAAGAATAAAGAAAAAAGAATAAAGAATAAATGTGGTGATTATTATTTTTTTAATACTCTTCACCTTATTTGGGGTATGAGCGAAAGCAACTCACTCTTCAGAGAAGCGAGCAGTTCAAGGCGCAGGAGTACCGTCCGCAGGGAGTTTACTAAAAGGTAAATGACCAAGGCGGAACGGACTGCAACACCGAAATGCGACGCTTATATGAAGAGAATTTAATCATCAAAACGGGCAGGTTTGATTAGATGCGTCCTCTTAACATCTTCGTGCATTGCAGTACTATCTTCGGCAACTATTCCCCTCTGTAGGGAGGAATAGCCGTGCTTTTTGCGAATTTCGTCCACGCAACGCTCTACCTTTTCACGCTTTAAATAATCGCCCGTCGCCTCGTCGAAGGTCAACTGCGACGCACCGCCGTCAAAGCCGGAGACGGTCACGCCCAACGCCCTGACCGAATACGGCGGGGTAAAGCGTTCGGTAAACAGTTCCATTGCGTGCTTAGCAATCTCGCCGCAAAGGCAGGTATGGCGCACCTTTTTCTGCACGCTGAAACTATTTAGATTGCCGTCTCGCACCCATAAATGCACGGTGTCGGCAAGCCCTAAACCGCTCTCCCTTAGCCTTGCCGCAACGCTCTCGCTTAAGATAAAAATCGTCCTTTCAATATCGTTTATAGAGGTCAAGTCCTTAACGCAGGTCATAGAGTTACCTATGGACTTTAATTCCCTGTCCTCGCCCATGGGGCGGACTGCGCCGTCGTCCTCGCCTCGGGCGTAAATTAACAGCGTCTGCCCGAATTTGCCTAAGGCGTTTATCACCCGTCTATCGTCCGCCTGAGCAAGCCTGCCTATAGTGTCATAGCCCATAGAAGTCAGCTTTGCCGCCGTCGCACCGCCGACCATTAACAGGTCGGAAACGGGAAGACCGAACACGACTTTTTTATAATTGAGCGCAGATATAACCGAAGTACCGTCGGGCTTTTTCAAGTCCGAACCGAGCTTTGCGTAAATCTTGTTGAACGATACACCTACCGATACGGTTAAATTAAGTTCGCTCTTGACTGCACTTCGTATCGTATCGCCGATATGGCGCAAAAAGCCGTCGGTAAAGTACCTTTCCCCGCCCTCTTCGACGTACTTTTCGCCGCCGTATTCGGGGAACACCTTAGTAAACTTAGTCACGTCCAGCCAGCACTCGTCTATGCCGTAGTTTTCGATTAAATCAGTGTACCTTGCATAAATCGCCCTGACATTTCTTGAGTACTCCATATATTTATCGAAGTGCGGGCGCACGACGACGAGGTCGGGGCATTTCTTTTTAGCCTGCCACACGGTGTCGCCCGTCTTGATTTTAAACCGCTTTGCCTCCTCGCTCTTGGCAAGGACTATGCCGCGCCTCTCCTCCTCGTTTCCGCAGACTGCAATAGGCACGCCGATAAGCTCGGGATTCAGCTTGCGCTCTACCGAGGCGTAAAAATTATTCAAGTCGGAATGTAGAATAATTCGTTCCATGTCTTTATTATACCACTTTTTGCCGCTCTATACAACAACTGCGGCATACCTTATCCGCAATAAAAAAGTGTGACGATAAATTTTATAAAAACCTTGTTTTTTGAAAAAGACCGTAGTATAATTTAAGCGAAATTTTTTGGAGGATAAAATTTATGATAGACAAGAAAATTGCAGAACTTATCAACGACCAGGTAAACAAGGAGCTCTATTCGGGCTACCTCTACCTCGATTTCGCTAACTACTACGAGGCTGAGGGCTTGGACGGCTTTGCTCATTGGTATCAGATTCAGGCGCAGGAAGAGCGCGACCACGCTATGATGATGCGCAGGTATTTAATCGACAACGGCGTAAGGGTTACCTTCGACGCAATCGGCAAGCCCGACAAGACCTTTGCCGACCACAACGACCCCTTAAAGGCTGGATATGCTCACGAGCAGTATGTAACTTCACTCATCAACAACATCTACGCCGAGGCGTTCGCCATTCACGATTTTAAGACCATGCAGTTTTTGGACTGGTTCATTAAAGAACAGGGCGAAGAGGAGAAGAACGCTGAGGATATGCTTAGAAAGTACGAGCTGTACGGCCACGACGCAAAGGGCTTATATGCGCTCAATCAGGAGCTTTTAGGCAGAGTTTACACCCCTTCCACCACCGGCCCCGCAATGTAACAGGTGCGACCCACGGCAGGGTATCTTAATTGCTTAAAACTTTATACAACATAAAAACTTAGGGCGGCGTTGAAAAACGCCGCCCGCTTAATTTTCTAATTTATTTTGTAACAATTATTCTCCCCACACTAAAATCGTCTTTCCGTCCGTATCGTAATGCCAGAAGTTGCCTGCCGTCGTAGGCTCGGTTTCGGAATAGTAATATATGGTAGCGTTTCCAAACGGGACGGTACTGCCGACGCTTACTTTAGCCCACTCTTCCGCAGTTCCGTTATAGTAAACGGTTTCAATTTCCGCACTACTGTCAAACGCCGAACCGTTGATTGTCTTTAAGCTTTTGCCTATAATAATATTTTTCAGTGCAGTGCAACCGTCAAACGCATAATAGGATAAAGTAGTTACGCTATCGCCTACGGTTACGTTTTCAAGCGCAGTACACCCCTTAAACGCTTTATAACAGATTTGGGTTACGCTATCGGGTATTACTATGCTTGTAAGCGAAGTGCAACCCTCAAACGCTTTGCTGCCGATAAATTTCGTATTTGTATTAATCTTAAAGCTCGTTATACCCGTCGATATTACTTTAACCAACACGATATAAGCGTTTGACGAATTGCCCAAATAAAGTCCGCCTTCATACTCTGTATATTGTAGCGAGGTACAACCGTCAAACACATCGTTACTTAGCGTTTTTAAGTCGCTCGGAACTGAAAAGCTCTCAAGTGAGCTACAATTCTCGAACGCATAACTGCCGATTAAAGTTATAGTTGAGGGAATATCAACGCTTGAAAGCGAACTACAGTCTTTAAAGGCAAATGCGTCGATAACGTTTACTCCTGTAGGAATTGAAATGCTCGTTAATGAACTACAGTTTTCAAACGCTGCGTAGCATATAGTTTTCGTTCCTGAATTGATGATACAACTGGTAATATAAGTCGACTTTGCATTGATAAGCGCAACGTAAGGATTTGACTCGTTGCCTAAATATATAGCGTTATCGTATTCGTTAAACAAAAGCTTAGTACAATTATAAAATGCGTTTGAGCCGATTGTTCTTATGTTTTCGCTCATAGAAATTGTTTCAAGCGAGGAACAACCGCTGAATGCGTACATATCTATCATTGTTACGCCGTCAGGAATGGTTATACTTGTAAGCGAGGTACAGTTCTCAAACGCCGAACTTCTGATTAAAGTCACGCTGTCGGGAATCGAAACTTCTGCAAGCGAGGTACAATTAGAGAATGCATTAGGTCCGATTGTAATTATGGAATTGGGAATCTCCACTTTTATAAGAAACTCACAATTAGCAAACGCATAAGACCCGATTGATGTTACTTCAATATCGTTATAATGAGACGCTATGGTAATTACCGTATCCGTTGCCGTTCCTATACCCGTACACGAATATTTACCGCCGCTGAGAGTGTATTCCAAGCCGGGCGTACCTGCAACCTGTTCGATTTCTTCCCCTTCTTCATCTTCGATTGATTGCCACTTAACAATCGTCTTACCGTCCGTATCGTAGTGCCAGAAGTTGCCAGGCGT
>JBJFAF010000179.1:0-2851 GCA_051887755.1 Candidatus Coproplasma sp. | reverse complement strand
TCCGCAACTATTTCGATTTTGCTTATGCCCACGCCGTCTGCGCCGTCCGCACCGTTCGTGCCGTCCTTGCCCGAAATACTTGCGATAAATTCGTCGAGCGTGCCGCTGTAGCCGAGCGTATTTGCCTCGGCATAAGCCGCCTCGAATGTGTACACGCTACCCCATTTATCGCTGGTGTCCTTGTTGCACGCCGTCAAGCCTACGCCAAGACAACCTGCTGAAACAAGCGCCAAAATCGCCGCTAAAACTTTCTTTTTCATAATATCACCTTCCGTTAGATACAATTATTATATAGTAACAAACCGTTTATTTTATTATATCCTACATTTTGTAGGAAGTCAACATTTTGTAGGAAAAATGGGGTAATCTTTATTATGTGAAGAATAATTATTTTGGTCAAAAACTAAAGGAATTAAGATTAGAACAAAACCTTTCGCAACGCAAGTTGGGGGATATTTTGGGCTGTTGCAACCAGACAATCAGCTTTTGGGAGAACTCAAAAAGAGAACCCGACCTTGATTCACTTGTAGAAATAGCAAAATATTTCAACGTTTCCACAGACTTTTTATTAGGTTTAGATTAACGCATTTTAATGCAGAAATCATATAAAAGCTGACGGGCGCAAATTGTTGCGCCCGTCAGCTTTTAATTTTTAACTTCACTTCGTCAACTGTTCAGTCACTTGGTCTAAAACGGTGAAAAACTCCTTAAAGGTCTTAGAGCATACTTCGGCGTTTTTTATAACCACGCCGCCGCACCTTAAGCCCGTAACGGCAAACGCCATGGCAACCCTGTGGTCGCCAAAGGTTTCAATCTCGGCAGAGTGCGGCTGTGACGGATATATTTTTACGCCGTCTTCCTTCTCTTCCACCTTAACGCCGAGTGCGGTCAGGTTTTTAACAATTGCGTAAATTCTGTCGCACTCCTGCCTGCGGATATGCGCAACGCCGCAAATCTCGGTGGGTCTGGAAAAATAGGGGGCGATAGCGGCAAGCGTTAAGGTCTGGTCGGAAAAGGCAGACATATCCACTTTTCCACCGTCGAAGTTTTTGACAAGTTCTATAAATTTATAGTCGCCCTGCATTGTGTGGGGCATTATGCCGTTAACCGTAATATTCGTACCTAAAATGCGGTTGATTGCATACAGATAGCACGCCGCAGACACGTCGGGCTCAATCTCGTAGCGCTTTGCCTTATAACTACCGCTGACCGTATAAGCTCCGCCATCTTCCTGCACGGTCACGCCGAACGACCACATCATATCCAGCGTCATATTTACGTAGTCCATGCCGTGACTGCCCACCGTCTTTATGGTGAAATCTTTTTTTGCCAGCACCCCTGCCATTAAAAGGGCGGATAAAAACTGACTTGATTTGGATATATCGACACTAACTTCGCTTTTCGGCTTTACCGTTCCCTTGACCTTGAACGGAAAGCAGTACTCTTCGCCTTCGAACTCGAAAGCCGCGCCTGCACTTTGAAGTGCGCAAATCAAATCCTTTTGGGGACGTTTGCGCATCTGTTCAGACGAGGTCAGGTGGAACTCGCCCTCGCTTAAAGCTGTAACGGCGGTTAAGAACCTCGCCGCCGTACCTGCACTGCCGACGTAGATTTCACCGCTTGTCACGGGCAACTTTCCGCCGCAACCGTAAATTTTAACCGTAGTGCCGTCGACTTCGGCCTTAATGCCGAGAGATTTGACCGCCTCTAAAAAGGTTGCGCAGTCGTCGGAGAACTGCACCCCGTACAAGATGCTCTGCCCCTCGGCAAGCGCCGAAATGAGCAACGCCCTCGCCGTAATGCTCTTAGAACCGGGTACGGTCACGCAAACGCTGTTATTATTGGTCTTTCCGTAAATATTTTTAACCTGATAATTCATAACCTTATCTCAATAGCGACAACGCCGTATTTTTTTATATCCTCTTCGGTGTAATAGTCGAGCATATCCTTTGGCGATACTTCCTCGCCCTCGTAATAGCCCAACGCCTCTTTCGAGTAGTTTCGGTACAGCTCTTCAAAGCTTTCAAAGCGGTTGACCGCCGCAACCTTAACTTCAAGAACTTTCCCTTTCGGAGAGGTAAACTCAATGATATCCCCCTGCTTAATGCCCTGACGCTTTTCGTCGTTTAACCGCATTTCAACAATCTTTTTGCCCGACGCGATACTGTCGAACGGCCTCTGCCGCAGGTTCATTTTAATAATCATTTTCTACGCCTTAATATATCGCCAACGGAGAGCTTTAAGGGGCAGTTGACGGTGTAAATCTCCTGCACTAACTTGCAGTCGTCTACAACCTCGCCTGAGCTCGTTGCGGCACGTTCGACGGTGAAAGATTTCCCGAAGTTTTCGGTAGGGGTCAACACCTCCAAAGTGTCTCCCACCTTAAATCTACCCCTCATCTCGGCTAAAATATACCCCTCGCCCACGCCTACTACGTTGGCGATATAGTCGCAATCGCCCTTCGTTTGACTGTCCGTATAGTTGACTGTTTCGTGGTTTTCCCCCAGCATATACGCCGTCGTATAGTCTCTATGAGCCGCCGTGGCAAGCTCCCTTTCCACCGTTCGATTAAACCCACCGTCTATGCACCTGCGATAGGCGTTAACCACCGTTGCAAGGTAGTATTCGCTCTTCATTCTGCCTTCAATCTTGAACGAGCAGACGCCTGCTTTCGCCATTTCTTCAAGGTAAGCGGACATATTCAAGTCCTTGCTGTTGAAAATGTAGGTACCCCTGTCGTCTTCTTCTACGGGAAGATAATCGGTCTCAAGTCCTGCGTCGGCCTTTTTAACCGAATACTTCCACCTGCACGCCTGCACACATTCGCCCCTGTTGGAAGGTCTGCCTGCAA
>JBJFAF010000178.1:0-1941 GCA_051887755.1 Candidatus Coproplasma sp. | reverse complement strand
CGGTTATGACGAAACGGGGATTGGTCATAGTGCCAACCTTTACGTCGCTTGCGTTAAGCGTAGCCGTTCCGCTGCCCGTGTTGATGGTGAGCGAAGAGTAAACTACGTTACCAAGCCCCGCCGATTTACCGTTATACGAGGTTCCGTCATAGGTGTAGCCGACTTTAACGTTTACGTCCAGGTCGTCCAGGTCGATAGCCGTTAAATAGAGCTTGTACGCACCATTGTTTGACGTCAACGCCAACGTCTCTGTTGCGTCGACCGCCGTTGAGTTGCCTGCCACGTTTAACGATACGGCTTGTGCCTGTGCTGCAAAAGCAGAAAGCGCATACCTACCCTGAAGGTCCAGACCGCCGTTGGTCTGATTATTCTTCACGATAGAATACGCGCCTACGCCCGCAAGAGAACAGACAAAGCCCGTTGCCGCAATCGCAGTCAACAACTTCTTGATTCTTGCCTTCATATTTCCTCCCTTATCACTTTAATAAATTTAAAGATGATATTAATAAAAAATTTGCGAGTTGTTTAAATATAGTTAGAATTAACTTAAAATTACCTCCAGAAGACATAATTTTACAAATAATGAAACTATTTCACAAATATTATATCAAATTATTCCTGAAAGTAAAGCGTAAATGTTCAATATTTTATTTTTTTTGTAAAAAAATTATCATAAGCTCTCAAAGCCATTTTTACCCACGCAAACGTCTTTACACGAAAAAGACAGCGATTGAAACCGCAACCGCTGTCTTTTCACATATTTAAGACTGTTAATTCATCAGATTAATCAATCGGAAATAATTTCAAGAATACCTAAATTCAATGAAACGTCATAGTTTTTAGTAACGTTGTTTCCTTCGGCGTCTAAGATAATAACGTTTCCTATTCTGTTGTAAGCCGTTCCGATATCCGTAATCGAACCGATAACTTCAACCTGTAGCATGTGCCCCGCCGCAAGCGAACCGGCTGATACCCAACACTCATCGTTCTTGAGCGGAGCTCCGTCGTAGACCTTTGTATCCGATGCCGTGGTTATGGTTATAGCCCTCTTATTTACGGTTATCAGCTCTACGCCGTCTAATACAACGAAGTATCTGGAGTCGTCAATTAAATTACCGCTGCTGTCGTACACCTTGACGGCAAGGTCGGAAAGTTTATCGGAAAGCAGTACTCCCGCGTCGGTAATTCCTATCCCCGCAAGACTGAATTCTAACCTCCACCCCTTGGGCAGACCCGTTACGTAATAGTCGTCTTCCGCATACGTCAAAGGCGTGCCGTCGTAATACTTTTGTAAAATATACGGGTGAACTGTAATTAACGCGATATCGTCTTCCAGGACGGTCAACGAACCGTTGGTAAAGTTAAACTCTATATCGGTTACTTCATTACCATTTTTGTCGTAGACAGTCACCGACTTTATCCAACTGTCCGTTACCCCAACTTCGGTTATGTGTCCGCCGTAGACCACGTTGAACGTATAGCCCGAAGAAATTAATTGAGATAGTAACAATGCGTTGTCGCTGTCCACGCCGTCAAACGATTGGGCAACGAGGGGGGTTCCGTCGTATACCTTAACCTCGTCTACGGGCTTGATACATAGCACCGTCTTGCCACTCTCGCCGCCTCCGCCCGAACTGCTGCCCGTGACTTCAACGTTTACCCAGCCCATACCGTCGATGTATACTTCTACCCAGGCATGCGCCCTGTCGGACGTGACCTCCGTCCATTCGCCTGCATTTGTTTTGCCAAGGTAGCCGATCGTGCAGCGCGCAGGTATGCCGAGAGCCCTGTAAAGCAGGGTTGCCGC
Organism: Candidatus Coproplasma sp.; assembly: GCA_051887755.1. Lineage (GTDB taxonomy): Bacteria > Bacillota > Clostridia > Christensenellales > Borkfalkiaceae > Coproplasma. The sequence goes on along the minus strand of JBJFAF010000178.1, from coordinate 134 downwards.
ACTTGCATAGTGCTGACATACGCCCTCCTTATAGTCCCTGAGGAACGCAACGACTATATCCTGCTCGCCGTCGAGAGCAGCGTCGTACATAAGATTGTACGTAGCCGAATTCTGAATATATTTAGCAACCTTTC
>JBJFAF010000177.1:0-7950 GCA_051887755.1 Candidatus Coproplasma sp. | reverse complement strand
GACGTTAAAACGGTAATGCATAATATTGAAGAGACACACTTTAAACAGCAAATATCATTAAGTAACCGTCAAATGATTGAAACCTGCGACACGCTTATATGTTACGTCGATGAAAAGGCGTATAAAAGCGGAGCTAAAGCCGCTTTGAACTACGCAAAGAGAAAGGGATTAAAGATAATTAACCTTTACCGTGAAGAAGATAAACCGTTCTATGGTATGACGGCTGAAGAAATCAAAGACAACTTGAACAGTCTTTGTAAGAAAATCTTAGAAAAAAAGTAACCCCTGATAAACAGAGGTTACTTTGTGTGGTGTACCCGACTGGATTCGAACCAGCGGCACCGAGCGTCGGAGGCTCGTGCTCTATCCAACTGAGCTACGGATACGTTCTGCCGCAACTTTATCAAAGTTGCGGCAAATATTTTCTTCCTTATAAAGTTAACGGCTTTTTACAAAGCGTATTTACCTACTATGTTAAGTAATATCTCTACCACCTTGTGCATATCCTCTACGGCAATTCGCTCGTCCAAGCCGTGCGCATTGAGTCCGCCCGTGCATATATTGGGGCAGGGCAAGCCCATAAACGACAGCGACGAGCCGTCCGTGCCGCCCCTTATTGGGAAGATTAACGGCTTAACGCCGACCTCCTCCATTGCCGCTTTTGCGTTTTCTACAAGGTGCATATGCGGCGCAATCACCTCCGCACAGTTATAATATTGGTCACGCATTTTTAAAGCTATACGCCCGCCGTACTTTTCGTTCAAGCTCTCAACGACGCCCTCGACGAACGCCTTTCTCTCTAAAAACTTAACCTTGTCGTGCTCCCTGATAATTCCGTGCACGCTACAGCACTCCACGCCGCCTTGAATATCGGTTATAAAGTAATAACCCTCTCTGCCCTCGGTCGTCTCGGGTCTTTGGTCGGGCGGCAGGCAATTTATAAATTCGTTGGCTAATACTACGGCGTTAACCATAATTCCCTTCGCCTGACCGGGGTGGATATTTCGCCCCGTTATATCCAAATCAAAGCAAGCCCCGTTAAACGTTTCGTAGGAAATTTCGCCGAGCTGCTCGCCGTCTACAGTGTAGGCAAAATCACAGCCGAATTTACTTACGTCGAAAAGCTTTGCGCCGTGACCGATTTCCTCGTCGGGGGTAAACGCAATGCCGATTTTGCCGTGCCTAACTTGGGGATTAGCAACAAGATATTCGGCAAGCGACATAATTTCGGCAACGCCCGCCTTGTCGTCAGCACCCAAAATGGTAGTGCCGTCCGAAGTGATGACGCCGTCCTTGATTTGCGGTTTAACACCGTAGCCCTTGGGGCTTGAAACGACGTCTAAGTGCGCAATAAAGCCGATGGAATACTCGCTCTCGCAGTTGGCGGGAATTGCCGAATAGATGTAACTTTCGGGCGTAACTTCTGCCTCTAAGCCGAGCGCCTCAAGCTCCTTTTTAAGCATTAAAGCGAGGTTGCGCTGACAGTCGGTTGAGGGGGTGGCGTTAAAATTATCCTCGTTGCTCGGCGTGTCGACCTGAACGTACCGCAAAAATTTTTCTTCAACTCTTTCCATTTTATTTATACCTTATAAATTTTAAGTTTGCTTGGTCACGCCGCCGCACCTGACCACGCTGCGTGTTAAAACGCTTTTATAAAATCACGCCGCCGCCGAGACAGCGCTTTTCGTCGTAAAACACGGCGTACTGCCCCGCCGTCACCGCACGCTGAGGTTCGGCAAAAACAATCTTAACTTCTTCGCCGTCGGGGATAACGGTAACCTTCTGCTCGCCTTGACGGTAGCGGAATTTAGCCGTGCACTCAAAGGGCGATTTAGGGGGGTCGATACCTATCCAATTGAGCCCGTTGACCCTGCACTCGGAAGAGTACAGCGGCGTTTCGTCGCCGTGCGAGACGTAAAGAATATTGTGCTCCAAGTCCTTTTTAACGACGAACCAACGCCCGCTTTCACCCTTTTTACCGCCCAAATCAAGCCCCCTGCGCTGACCCAACGTGTAGTACATAAGTCCGCAATGCTCGCCGACTTCTTCGCCCTCAAGCGAGAGGATTTTGCCCGATTTTGCGGGCAGATATTCGGACAAAAACTTTCTAAAATTCCTTTCGCCGATAAAGCATATGCCCGTAGAATCCTTCTTCTTAGCCGTCGCAAGGTTTGCACGCACGGCAATCTCTCTAACCTGCCCCTTATCCAAATCGGCAAGCGGAAATAGTACGTTTGCAAGCTGGGGCTGAGTGACTTGATTTAAAAAATAAGTCTGGTCCTTGCCGCTATCTTTTGCCTTTAAAAGATAGTGTCTGCCGTCCTCGGCGTGGTCTATTCCGCAGTAATGCCCCGTGGCGATATAGTCAGCACCTAACGATAAAGCGTATTCCCTGAACGGACCGAACTTGATTTCCCTGTTGCAAAGCACATCGGGGTTGGGAGTTCTGCCCGCCGCATACTCCTCTAAAAAGTGGCTGAACACTCGCTCTTGATATTCCTTGGCAAAGTTTACCGAATAATAGGGAATATCCAACAGTGAACACACCCTGCGCACGTCGGCGAAGTCGCTCTCCGCCGAGCAGGCGCCCGACGAGTCCTCCTCTTCCCAGTTGAGCATAAACAGCCCTATTACGTTGTACCCCTGCTCCTTCAAAAGCAAGGCGGCGACGGAGCTATCTACACCGCCGCTCATACCTACTACTACGGTCTTCATAATAAATGTTTAAACGTTAAAAGGCGCATAGCAAGAGTTACGCAGTCGCCTTGCCCCGCTTTTTGGAGCGGAGTTCCTTTTCAATCTCCTCGCAAGTCTCCTCTAATTCCTCTTGAGTTTCGGCGATTTCAACGTCGTCCAAAATGTTTTGGAGCTTGTATTCTACGGAGAGGTATTTAATGGTTTGAAAGCCTATTACGGCGGTTAAAGTACCGTTTGCAAGCCCTTGAACGGAGCTGTCCACCACGGTGGAAATAATGTCGCCGAGGAAGGGCAAGCCCTTGACTGCGTCGCCCATAGTGCGCACGATACCGTTACCTATCTTTATGCCGCCAAGCCCGTACGCCACGAGCGAATTTTTAACTACTGCGGCAAATATCCTTAAGAGCCTCGTCTCCGACGGGCGGAACCCATACAGGAAGATTATGTCCTTAATCATCTGCAAATTGACTACGGCAATCATCATCGTGTCAATTTTTTTATCCTGCGAGAGCGCAGAGTACATTGCAGACTTTAACGAGCTCTGCAAAATGACCTGCTTGGCGCTCTTTTTGACCGAACCCATATAAAGGGCGGTAAGCTGTTCTTTGATTACTGCGTCGTCGTGAAATTTTACGCCAGCCTCAAGCTTTTCCACGGTGAGACTGTCATACCAACCTATCCCTGCGACGCTGTTGCTTAAATCGACGATTTTGCTCGCCACGTCGTAGCGAGTCTTTTTATTGTGCCTCTTCGCCTTAGCCGCCGACTTGTAGTTGACATTGGTTATAAAATATTCCGTCTTATAAATTTTAACGAGCGGCACTATGTAAAAGAGGATAAACAGCACGACCGAAACCGCCGCCGCCGCATAGCCTGCGTAGGGGTGGAAATCGTAAGCCGTCTTGCTGATTGAGAAAAAGCACCACACGAAGAACACGCCGATTAGCGCAGTCAAGAGATATAAAATTATCTTAGCCGCCTTGACGTTCTGGCGTTTGACGTACTTCTCCTCGTATTCGTAAATGGTCATTTTGCCGTTTTCGGCAGGGGTAGCGGTTTTTGCGGTATGCTCTTCATCGGCTGATGCAGATGCGCCCTTAGGCGCAACCGCCGCACCGTTTTTAGGCGCAACCGCCGTTGCCGATACCGCCAACTCGTCTTTTTTCTTGTTTTTCATAATTTTATTTCCTTATATAGTTTGGTGGGGAAATTTTAAAATGCTCTTCACCTTATTTGGGGTATGTTCCTTTGAAAAGATGCGAGTAGTTCAAGGCGTGTGAGCACCGACCGCAAGGAGTGTACAAGAAGTACACGACTAAGGCGGCGCAGAACACAACGCAGAAATACGACGTATATTTTCAAAGTGCTAAATATCAAGCGCAAACTTATAAAGTTCGGATTTGCTAACCCCCCTATCCCTCGCCGCCGCCTTTAACGCCTCCTTTTTGTCCATACCTTGCTCCATATAGAAGAGGATATGTTCCCTTTCGGAGAGTGCGTTCAAGGGGTTTTCCGTCGGCGCTGCGCCCTCCACGATTAAAACGTATTCGCCGCGCTTTTCGCCGAGAAGACCGTCTTTTAGATTGAAATGCAAGACCTCCTCGTGGAGCTTTGTAATCTCCCTTACCGCACAGGCACGCCGAGCGCCGAAAACCGAATAAATCGAGGATATATGGCGGTCAACGTCCTGCGGGGCGACGTGGAAACAAAGAGTTAAGTCTAAAGATTTATATTTCTCTAAAAGGGCTTTTCTGTCCTTTTCCTTGTCGGGCAAAAAGCCGATAAATGCGAACCTGTCCGCAGGCAGAGCCGATAAAATCAACGCCGACAAAAAGGCGTTTGCGCCGGGGATAACGGTGTATTCCACCCCCGCCTCGGTAAGCGACTTGCACACGGCGTTGCCCGGGTCGGAAATTACGGGCATACCTGCGTCGGATACTATTGCCGCAGACTTGCCGTCCTTTGCGGAGGCGATAATTCTCTCCGCCGCCTCCCTCTCGTTGAACTTATGACAGGCGATGAGCGGTTTTTTAATCTCGTAGGCGTTTAAAAGCTTTATCGTATGGCGGGTGTCCTCGCAGTAAATTTCGTCTACCGAGCGCAAAACCTCTAACGCACGCAGGGAAATGTCCTTTAAATTGCCTATCGGCGTGGCTACGAAATAAATCATCTGGAACTCCCTCCGTTCTGCGGCGTGTTGATAAGCGTCGGCATAATCTCTATTGCGGGCTTGCCGCCCTTGACCCCCTCCGCCATAATAAGGTAGGGGGCGGAGCTTGCTCCGCCTTTGACGAACTGCATACGCTTAGGCTCTATGCCGTACTTTTTCATCGTGTAAAACAGCTCGGCAGTGCGGTCCGCCCTGTTGATTATTGCCAACCTTCCGCCGAATTTAAGCTTTTTTGCGGCAACGGAGATAATCTCTTCGAGCGTTATCGTGATTTCCTTGCGGCAGATTGCCCGCTCGTAAACGCCGTTATCAAAGCCGCCCCGCTCGTAAGGGGGATTGCACAAAATCAGCGAAAACCGCCCGTCGTAATCTTTTCCTATATCCTGCAACCTTCCCTCTTCCACGGTTACTTTAAACCCGTTTGCCTGCGCCGTCCTTTTGGACATATCGGCGAGCGAAGATTGCAACTCGAACAAAGTCAGCGAATTTATATGCTCGTTCAGGCACAGAAAATGAAAGCCCACCGCACCGCTGCCCGAACAGAAGTCGGCTACGTCGTCCTTGACCTTTGCACGGGCAAATCGGGAGAGCAAAATACTATCCGACGTGAAACGATACAGCGAAGTGTTTTGTATTATTATCTTATCGCCGAACAGCTCCTCCGCCGTCTCGCCCTCTTTTAAAGTCAAGTCTTTTAAGTCCATCTCGTACCTTGTTGATTTTTACAAAGAATTAATATTAACGGCTTCGTAAACAAAGAGGCGGAACGCACTCGCTCCGCCTCTTCCGCTCTTGCCTTGAATTATTCGGCTTTGATTGCACCGGTAGGGCAACCGTCTTCGCAAGCGCCACAGTCGATGCAAACGTCTGCATCTACGACGTACTTGTCAGCACCTTCGCTTATTGCGCCTACGGGGCAGGTTGCGGCGCATGCGCCACAGCTTACGCACTCATCACTAATTACGTGTGCCATAACAACATTCCTCCATAAAAATTTTATTAAATTCCGTGTCGGCAAAGTCTGCCGACACGGCGTTTTCCTTAGTTCAGAAAAAAACACGCTTATCCGCACCCTTTACCGATACTAATTATATCACACTATTTTTTTGGTGTAAAGGGGTTAAGCCTTTTTTCAGCCGTTATTTTTTTGATTTTCGGGGTTTGCCTTGACGCCGTTATTTTCACCTGCGCCGTAATTTTTGTTGTGACGGCGCTTTTTGCGGTTGCGGTTGGAGTTGCTCTGATTGTTGTTTTGCTGATTGAAGTTTACGGCAGGCTCCTGTCTGCCGTTCTGGCGGTTGCCGTTTGCAGAGTTCGCCTGAACGCCGTTATGACCGTTTGTATTTTGATTTTTCTGCGTACCGTCGCCGTTCTTTTCCGCCGAACCCTGCTCGCCACGCTGTTTAAAGCGGTTTTTGCGGTTTTTACCGCCGTTTTGACGGAGCTCTTTGCCCTGCTCGCCGCCGTTACGACGGTTGCGCCCGTCGCCCTCGTTCTTTTCGCCGTGCCTGCGCTCGCCGTCCGCACTGATTACGCCGCCGTCTTTGGCAGACGCATTGACGAGAGCGTCTAACTCCTCTTCCTCGCTCTCCCCGACTGTCTCTTCATCATCGTCGCCGCCGACGCTCCCTATCACCTCGTTGCCTCGCATAAAGGATATTTTATCAACGGGGTAATCTCGATAAGTCACCGAATCGCCCTGCTCGATTTTTACCTTGACGACCATCTTAAGCATATTGACGTTAACCACCATACCCTTGCCGTCGGGAGTTGTCGCCTCGCTACCAAGCTTGGGCACTTTTTTGCATAAATCGGCGTAGAAATCGTTTTCGTAGGAAAGACAGCACATAAGCCTGCCGCACAAGCCCGAAATTTTACCGGGGTTTAAGGACAAGCCCTGATTTTTAGCCATCTTTACGGATACCTTTTTGGGCTCCTGCAAGCTCCTTACGCAACAACATTCCCTGCCGCAGGGGGCAAGCCCGCCCATAAGCTTAATCTCCTCCCTGATGCCTATCTGCCTCAATTCTATTCTCATATGGAAGGCGGAGGATAAGTCCTTGATAAGCTCCCTGAAGTCCACCCTGTTTTCAGAGGTGAAGTAGACGACGACCTTCGTGCCGTCGAAGGAAAATTCACAGCCGACGGGTTTCATATCGAGCTGACGTGCCGCAATCTTCTCTCTTACGATTCTCATCGCCTCGCCCTTGCGCGCCTCGTTTTTCTCAATCTGCTCCAAATCTTTTTTGGTTGCAATGCGCACGACGGGCATTAAGGGGGGAACTATTTGAGAATCATCCACATCGTGTAAGCCCTCCGTGACCGTGGCGTACTCTAACCCCTTAGCGGTCTCCACTATAACGCCCATTCCCTTTTCAAGCTCCTGAGAGCAGGGCGCAAAGTAATAGGACTTGCCGCCTCCTTTAAATTTTACACTTATTACTTTCGTCATTATATCACCTGATAAATCACGGCGTATGCCGTTATTCCCTACCCCTGCCCTCGAATTGAACGATATTTACGAGCAGGTTGTATAAAAGGGAAGAAAAATTTGCGTTAAACTTTAAATCCGCAAGCGCAGAATTTATGCGTTCGACGGCATATATTGCCGTACCAACGCTTATTTCGCCTTGATACTCGCTATCTTGCGCATAGCGGGTGGCAACGGCAAAATACCGCCTCTGCATTTCGGACAAAAGTTCCTTTTTATATTTAAAATCTCCCCACTTGACCGCACGTTCCGTCGCCTCGGAAAGAGAGCTTATCGCACATAACTCCTCTGCCGCCGCACGCACCTCTGAGTACCATTCGCCCTTTAAAAGGTTTTGCGCCTCGCCCAAAATTCCGCCGCAGCTTTTAGCCGCAAGCCTGTTTTGTGGGTTCGCACTCTCCCTTTGCAGTGCGGAAAATATCTGCTCCTCGGTAAAGGGCGGAACTTCTAAAAGCTTGACCCTCGACAGTACCGTAGGTAGTACCGACGAGGTAGCCGTAACGCCCAAAAGGAAATAGACGCCCGTAGGGGGTTCTTCTAAAATTTTTAAAAGTTTATTATACACACAAGGCTTTTCTGCATATGCAAAGTC
>JBJFAF010000176.1:0-1959 GCA_051887755.1 Candidatus Coproplasma sp. | reverse complement strand
TTTTTGCAATCGGCGTTAATCGGTTTTAAGTTTTGCGCCCTGCGCACCTTTATTTAAGGTGCGCAGGGCGCTTTCTATATGGCGGCAAAAAGATTAGCGGGGCAATACTTGCCCCGCTAATATGCTTAATATAAAAGATTTACTGCTTTTCTTCGTCTGCCGAAGTTTGTGCGTTTTCTTCGCTTGCTTCCGCTTCAACCTGCTCTTGCTCATTCTCTTGCCCCTGCTCTTGAGTATTACTTTGTTCGGGTTGAATTGCTTGGTCAGGTTGTACCGCTTGGTCAGGTTGTACCGCTTGGTCAGGCTGTGTTGCCTGTTCCGCAGGTTTATTCAAATTCATGTAAGCCGCAGCGCCCGGAATCGGTCTGGCAAGCAAAGAGCGGATAGTGTTAAGCTCCTGCTCGGTCAGCTTGCTTTTATCCACCGAAACGGCGGTCACTCTCGTATTGTATATAAATATGTAGTTCTTAGTTTCCCTAACTTTAACGATACGGTTATAGTATATTTTAGCCGTAGCGAGATGTTCGCCGTTGACGTATTCTCGGGAGATGAAATAGCCCTGGAAAAACTCGTTCTCTTCCGCCTTTGAATTTACGCCGTTGATTTTGTTTATATTCTTTGCAGAAATAATTACAACTATGCCTAATATAAACAGCGCCGTACCCAACGCAACCCAAAGTAAAATCATGTCGTTTTCAGGGGTAAAAATATAGATTAATAAGCTCGCAAGCATCATTATCCCGCCGAGAACCGTATATGCAATTCCTAAAACAAAATTAGTTCTGTTCAGCTCTTTATACATGTTGTCGTTATGCTCGGTCGTAACCTTTATACTTCCCTTTTCAGTAATCATATTTTTCTCCTGTTAAATGATATTAAACCTTATTTGGGTTTCCGTCTCTTCATAGATGCAAGCAAGAGCAGAAGCCTGCGGCTTTGGCGACGGGAGTTTACTAAAGCGTAAATGACCAAGCCAAAACGTAAAGGCGACGAACTATTACGAAGTTTATTTTCAAAGCGCTATTACATTAAGTGTTTTCTAATAGCCTTAATAGCCACGTTAGCAATCAAGTTCGACCCCTTAAACGTGGGGTGAACGCCGTCCTCGGAATAGTCGGTGTAAGGGCGGGATTCGCACAAGCCGTTAAACATTTCGTCGTAGGCAACGAACTCGTCGCACATTTCCACGCAGATGCGGTGGATAATCTCTAATTCCTTATCGAATACCGAACGCATACGCTTTTTATCGGGTGCAGGGAGAAGGAACGGCTCTAAGAAAATTACGACGATACCTGCATCTTTCAGCTTTTTGATTAATGCAACCAAATCGTTTTCAAAGAGCTTATAGTTTAATTCCTTACCGTATTTAAAGCGGTGTATGGTGTTGTTAATACCTATCATCATAACTACGGCGTCGGGCTTTAAGTCGATAACGTCCCTTTGAACCCTTGCGAGTAAATCGCACACTTCGTTGCCCGAAATACCTTTGTTGTACAATTCTATATCCATATCGGGGTATATGGGGCGGAGTTTATCCGCAAGCACTTTGACGTAGCCGTTGCCAAGCGAAGTTTCGTCGGTGCGGTCCCTGTCGCAATCAGTTATAGAATCCCCAAAAAATACTATTCTCATTATCTCGCCTCTTTATTATTATTTAATTTTAGCATATTATGTTTAGATAAGCAAGCGCCGACGCAAAATTTTGTAAATCATAATTTTTAAAAACTCGAATAATGCTTTGACAAATAGTTTTATTTGTGTTATATTAACTTACGCTGAAGACAAACTTTCAGCACATAAGGTAAAAATGAACCTATATATTTAGGGGATTCCCAAAAATTTGCAAAGCAAATTTTTGGGAATGCGAGCGGACGTACCCAAGTGGCTCAAGGGGCTCCCCTGCTAAGGGAGTAGTGCGGGAAACTGCAGCGAGGGTTCAAATCCCTCCGTCCGCGCCAA
>JBJFAF010000175.1:0-1970 GCA_051887755.1 Candidatus Coproplasma sp. | reverse complement strand
ATTTCAACCAAGCCCTCCTGCGTTACCGTAGCAATCGCAGGGGCGGAGGTTGCCCACTCTACGCTCTTGTCCGTTGCGTTTTCGGGCGAAACGGTCGCGATAAGCTGAAGCGTATCGCCTACGTATAACTGCACCGTTACAGACCCCTCGTTCAAAGTTATTTCCGTAACTGCAACGTCCTGATTTTCCCCGCCGCCGTTGCCGCCGCCGTTGTCTCCGCCGTTATCGTTGTTGCCGCCGCTACAGGCAACGGCAAAAGCGCAGACGAGCGAAAGGACGAACGCAAGAAATACGAAAATAAACGCTCTCCTCTTGTTCATATTTTCCCCCTTATCATAAGTAGTCAGTCAATATAAACCATTTTGATACTTTTATTAAAAAAACGGTTATACATGCACAAATTATATTACATTTTCTGTTATTTGTAAACAGGTTTTGTTGAGAATATGAAAAAAATACACTTCCTGTGTATGCAAGAAGTGTAATTACAGTAATATTGACTTTTATAGTCTCCCTCACGTATCCTCTTTTACCGTAACGGTAATTCCTTTCTCGAATTTAGTGTTGAAATCGAAGGTCTCCCCCTTGTATTTAAAGGCGGGGAGGGTGTCAAGCTGGACGTTGTGCAGGCTTTTAAAAATGCTTGCGTCAACGTCGGGGTTGCGGGTGCGGAAGTCCTTGATCAACCTCTTAATGTCCTGCCTGCCCGATTGCCCCTGCTCGCCGAGGGAAAGCCCTTTGGTGAGCTTGCAGGCGCAGGCGATAAATTGCAGATTATTGTATTCCTTCCAGTGAATTATGTCGTCCTCGTTTACGCAGTACAGGGGGCGAATAAGCGTCATTCCGTTGAAGTTGGTGCTCTTAATCTTGGGCATCATTCCCTGAATCTGACCGCCGAACATCATCGACATTAAAGTCGTCTCTATAACGTCCGACATATGGTGGCCGAGCGCTATCTTGTTACAGCCCAGCTCCTCCGCCCTGGCGTAGAGAAAGCCCCTGCGCATACGCGCACAGAGATAACAGGGGTGCTCACCGCCAATGAGCTCGTTGACGTCGAAGATATCCGAGGGGTAAATTTTAGCGGGGATTTCCATTAAGGCGAGATTGCTCTCAATCAGCGCTAAGTTTTCTGGGGCGTAGCCGGGGTTCATAACTATGAACTCTATATCAAACCCGATCTCGGAGTGGCGCTTAAGCTCCTGCATGCACTTGGCGAGCAGAATTGAATCCTTTCCCCCTGAAATGCAGACGGCGATTTTGTCGCCCTGCTCGATGAGGTTATACGCCTTGACCGCCTGTAAAAACTTAGTCCATATACCCTTGCGGAATTTGGTTATTATGCTGCGCTCTATGCGCCCGCACGGAGTTAGCTCCCTCGCCATTATTCCTCGGTGGGGTGCTCTTCTTCGTGGGGTTCGGGGAATTGAGCCTTGTCGTACTCAATGCCGTTCTTGTCGTAATAGTCCTTGATTGCAGCTCGTATTGCCTCTTCCGCCAAAACCGAGCAGTGGAGCTTGTGTGCAGGCAGACCGTCCAGCGCCTCTGCAACCGCCTTGTTGGTCAGGGTTAAAGCCTCGGAGATGGGCTTGCCCTTAATCATCTCGGTAGCCATAGACGAGGAAGCGATTGCACTGCCGCAACCGAAGGTGTTGAACTTGACGTCAACAATGATGTCGTTCTCCACCTTGATATAAATTTTCATGATGTCGCCGCAGACTGCGTTGCCAACCTCGCCGATACCGTCGGCGTCGTCAAGCTTGCCCACGTTTCTGGGATTTGTAAAATGGTCCATAACCTTTTCGCTGTAAAGTGCCATATATTCTTAAACCTCTGTTATTTGTATATTTATAATGTTGTGATTATTTTTAAAATAATTCCTACCTTATTGGGGTTGTACCTCTTCAGAGAAGCGAGCAAGACAAGGAAGGCGAGGCTTTTCGACGGGGAGTTTACTTAATCGTAAATGA
>JBJFAF010000174.1:0-8193 GCA_051887755.1 Candidatus Coproplasma sp. | reverse complement strand
ACTGAACGCCGTAGGTTGCGCGGTATTCCTTCATCTTATCAAGGTATTCCTTACCTTCGATAATGCCGTCTTCGATAGCTTCGATAATGTCCGCCATCGTTACGATAGAATATACCTTTACTCCGAATTCTTCGTAAACTTCCTGAACGGCGGACTTATTGCTCTCCAAGCCCTTTTCCATTCTGTCAACGGAGATAATCATACCTGCAATTTCCACGTTTGCGGTTGCGGCAAGCTTGGGGAGCATTTCCCTTAACGCCTTGCCCGAAGTCATAACGTCTTCGATTAAGATGACCTTTTCGCCGTCGACGAGCTGTTTACCCACAAACAGCCCGCCTTCGCCGTGGTCTTTAGCCTCTTTACGGTCAAAGCAGTAGTTTAAATCTACGCCGTACTCTTCGGCAAGTGCAACTGCCGTAGTCACCGCAAGGGGAATACCCTTGTAAGCAGGACCGACAAGCGTTTCCGCCTTTAAACCGTTTTCCTGTATGCAAGCGGCGTAGTACTTACCGAGCCTTGCAAGCTGTGCACCCGTCTTATAGTTGCCCGTATTGATAAAATAAGGGGCTTTTCTGCCGCTTTTAAGCGTAAATTCACCAAAACGGAGTACTCCGCTTTCAACCATAAATTTGATAAACTGCTGTTTGTAGGTTAATGCCATTTTCCTTTTTTCTCCCGTTAATTTAACTGTAAAGTATCAACTATTTCGTTGACGTCTTTTATATCGTGGGCGTTGAGCCACTCGTCCATTTCCTTAATAATTCTGGGCATTGCGTTTACATCTGCAAAATTTGCCGTGCCCACCTGAACCGCCTTTGCGCCTGCGCACATAAACTCTAATGCGTCCTTACCCGTCATAATGCCGCCCATACCGATTACGGGTATCTTAACGGCGTGCGCCGCCTCGTACACCATTTTAAGCGCAATGGGCTTAATGCCCGCACCCGAAACGCCGCCCGTATTGTTGGCGATTACGGGCTTTCTTCTCTCAAGGTCAATGACCATACCCGTAAAGGTGTTTACGAGCGAAACGCAGTCCGCACCGCCCCTTTCAGCCGCCTGTGCGTTGATTGTAATGCTCTCCACGTTGGGCGAGAGCTTGACGATTAAAGGCGTCTTTTTAAGGTTGCTTTTAGCAAGCGAGGTGACTTCCTCGATATTTTGAGGTTTAATACCGAGAGCCATACCGCCTGCACGCACGTTGGGGCAGGAGATATTGAGTTCAACCATATCCACGAGCCCGTCTAACGTGTTGCAAATAGTGCCGTAGTCCTCTAAAGTACTGCCCGCCACGTTTGCGATTATGACTATTCCTTTTTCCTTTAAAAAGGGTAAATCGTATTTAATAAAATGCTCTACGCCCGGATTTTGCAAGCCGACTGCGTTTAATATGACGCTGTTGCCCTCTGCAATTCTAGGTACCTTGTTGCCGAGGCGGGGTAGGTTTGTCATACCCTTCGTCGATATGCCGCCGATACAGCTAATATCGTAAACTTCGTTGAATTCTCTGCCGAAGCCGTACGTTCCGCTTGCCGCAATAACGGGGTTTTTAAAGTTTACGCCGCAGACGTTAACGCTTAAATTTGCCATTACAGTTCCACCTCGTTAATATCGAATACGGGTCCGTCCTTGCAAACCCTTGCGTTGTTGCCGTCCGACTTTTTACATACGCACACAAGGCAAGCGCCTATACCGCACCCCATACGCTCTTCTAAGGATACGAGGCAGGGCGTTGTATCACCCTCTTCCTTAAGCTTAGCCTTTAACGCCCTCAACATTACGGGAGGACCGCAGGCGATAATCATATCAGCCTTGATGTTTTGTTTATCCTTAAAATATGCGTTTACTGCGTTGTCCTTTTGACCGTAACTTCCGTCATCTGTTACTACGGTAAGCCTTTCGCTCTCTTTAAATTCGTCTAAAAGGCACACGCATTTATCGTTGCGAAAACCTATATACGAATAGAAATTTTTATCGGGGTTTTGCGCAATTACGGGGATAAGCGGGAATATGCCTACGCCGCCGCCTAACACGACGATATTTTTTGCGCTTTCGGGCAGATTAAAACCGTTGCCTAAGGGCAATAGAACGGCGAGCTTATCGCCCGTCTTTACCTGAGATAGCGCAACCGTACCTTCGCCTTTAACCTGAAAACACACCGTTACGTCTAATCCGTCGACTTTAACAATGCCCAAAGGGCGTTTTAAAAGTCGGGAATTATCGCCCGTAGCGATATTTAAAAACTGTCCGCCCTTAATCTCACCTACACTTTCAGGTAGGGTGACGATGAGCGAGTACACGTTTTCCGCAATATTTTTACACTCTTTTACTATTGAAAGGACTTCCTTCATCTTCCCATTTTACCTATCGTCTTAGATAAATCTTCCTGCATATCCAAGCAAGCCGCCCTTGCCGCCTCTGCATAGCCCATACCCGAATAGCGGGGCTTTTTATATGCGGTTAAAATTCCCCTCGAATTATTTACTATGCCTCCCAAGCCGTTCTCATCGAAACAGCACTTAAGCATTTCTGCGTTTGCGCCCTGTGCGCCGTAACCGGGGATAAGGAAGAATGTGTTTTTCAACTGCTCTCTCAGCCTTGCCGCTTCTTCAGGGTGGGTTGCGCCAACTACTGCGCCTACGTCCGAATAGCCGTATTTGCCTATGCAGTCTTTACCCCATTCTGCAACCAAAGAGCCCATACGCTCGTAGAGATATTCGCCGCTTTCAAGCTTTAAATTCTGCAATTCGCCGCTTGAAGGGTTTGAGGTTTTAACGAGTACGAAAATGCCCTTATCGTTAGCCTTTATATCCTCAACAAAGGGCGCAATACCGTCGGTGCCGAGGTAGCCGTTTACCGTAAGCATATCCGCAGGGAAGGCGGTAATCTTCTTACCGTTTACGTCCGTCTGCCCTAAAAACGCCGTGGAATAGCATTTTGCGGTAGAGCCTATGTCGTTGCGCTTGCAGTCTGCAATGACAACCATATCCCTACCCCTTGCGTAGTTAGCCGTATAGTTGAAAGCACGCAAGCCCTCGAAACCGTACTGCTCGTAGTAGGCTACCTGTATCTTTACGGCGGGAACGATGTCGCATACTTTATCGATAATATTCATATTGTATTCGATAATCTGCTCAACTACGCCCTCGAAGGTCGCCATACCGCTACGCATTTCATCGGGGAGATACATAAAATCGGTATCGAGCCCAACGCAGGTAGGATTTTGCATTTCGATAATTTTGTCTATTAAATGGTCAACCATTTCATTTCCCTCACTATGATTTCAATATATTATAATTTATAATTTTTAGCCGTTTTGATATTTAACTTCGCCGTCGACAATCGTCGTGCACACTTTGCCGTACACTTCGTAGCCGTTGAACGGCGTATTTTTGCCCTTTGAAATAAATTTGTTGCCGTCGATTACATATTTTGCGTTTAAATCCACGATAGCAAGGTCTGCCGCTTCGCCCTCCTTTATTTCGCCGCCAGAAAGATTGAGCGTCTTTGCAGGGTTGTAGGACATTAACTTCATAAGCTCGTTCAAGCTCATTATACCCGACTTTACGAGATAGGTATACGAAAGAGCAAAGCTCGTTTCAATTCCGCTCATACCGAATGCGGCAAGGTTGTACTCCACCTCTTTATCCTTTTGAGAATGGG
This sequence comes from Candidatus Coproplasma sp., assembly GCA_051887755.1. GTDB lineage: Bacteria > Bacillota > Clostridia > Christensenellales > Borkfalkiaceae > Coproplasma. The sequence continues at coordinate 4,530 of JBJFAF010000174.1, read as the reverse complement.
GAGCATGGTCGGTTACAATGCAGTCGAGCGTGCCGTCTTTAAGAGCTTCGATTATCGCAAGCCTGTCCTTCTCCTCTCTTACGGGGGGATTGACCTTAGTAAACGTATCGAAATTCGTAATGATGTCGTCGGTCAAAATAAAGTAATGAGGACATGTTTCCGCCGTGACTTTTACTCCCCTTTTCTTTGCGGAACGGATAATATCCACGCCGCTGTAGGTTGAAACGTGGCAGATGTGGACGGGGACGTCTAAGCTCTCCGCAAGGGAAATGTCCCTCGCAATCATAATATCCTCCGCCGCACGGGGACTGCCCTTAAGCCCCGTAAGCGTTGAGTTTTTGCCCTCGTTTACGACGCCCCCGTCGACGAGCGCAATGTCCTCGCAGTGGCAAAGGCATTTTAGGTTAAAGCCGCTTGCGTACTCCATACCGAGGCGCATAATGAGCGAATTCATAACCGACCTACCGTCGTCGGAAATAGCAACTGCGCCTGCCTGCGCCATTTTGCCTATATCGGCAAGGCTTTCGCCCTGCTCGCCCTTAGTTATTGCGCCGATGGGGTTAATTTTACAGAGGTTGACTTCCTTTTCCCTCGTCTTGATATACTTAACGACTACAGCGTTGTCGCATACGGGATTGGTGTTGGGCATACAGCAAACCTGCGTAACGCCACCTGCCACCGCCGCTTTTGAGCCGCTATCTATATCCTCTTTGCCCTCGTAGCCGGGCTCTCTTAAATGAACGTGCATATCGATTATTCCGGGAATAACCGTCTTGCCGTTTGCGTCTATTATTTTATCGGCGTCTGAGCACTCTATTTTTTCTGCAAGCTTTGCGATTTTATTATCTTCTAAAAGTAAATCGCACTTTTTAACGCCGTCCAAAAAGACGACTTCGCCGCCTTTGATTAAAGTTTTCATAATGAATTTTTCTCCCTGTACTCGTTAAGCAGTTTTAAGACAGCCATTCTTACCGAAAGACCGCTCGTAACCTGGTCCTCAATGCGGCTTGTTTCTCCATCTATGAGCGAGGGCGTAAGCTCCACGCCCCTGTTTACGGGACCGGGGTGAACGACGATTGCGTCTTTATCCGCATACTTCATCAAAGAAGGGTTTACACCGTAGAAACGAGAGTACTCGGAAAGCGAAGGGAAAAGTCCGCCCGACTGCCTTTCAAGCTGAATCCTCAAGCCCATAACGGCGTGTGCGCCTTCCACGCACTCCTCCCTTGATTTTGCAACATGCGCACCTAATTCGTCAAAGCCCTTGGGGATAAGCGTTTTAGGGGCGTATACCCATACCTCCGCACCCATTTTACTCAAGCCGAACAGGTTCGATTTTGCAACTCTCGAGTGCTTTATATCGCCTAAAATGGCGACCTTTAAGCCCTTTAACGTACCAAAATGCTCCCTAATCGAAAGCATATCCAACAGAGCTTGCGTAGGATGTTCGTTCATTCCGTCGCCCGCATTTAAAATTGAACAGCCCACAGTTTTTGCAAGCAGAGCGGGTGCGCCGCCCATAGGGTGACGGATTGCGATAAAGTCGGTCTTTAACGCTTGAATGGTCTTACCCGTATCAATTAACGTTTCACCCTTTTGCACGGAGCTCGACGCCGCAGAAATATTAATCTCGGTTGCGCCCAAGTACTTACCAGCAAGCTCGAACGAGGTGCGTGTTCTAGTGCTGTTTTCGTAGAAAAGAGTGACCAAAGTTTTGCCCTTTAATAGGTCAAAACTCTTTTCACTCTTTCTCAAACGGTTCTTCATTTCTTCTGCGGTATCAAGGATAAGGCAAATCTCCTCTGCCGAAATATCCCTCAAACCCAACAAATCTTTAGATTTAAGCATATGTAATTTATCGCCTTTAATTTACTTAAAAAAGTATAACATACCAAAAAAATATTGTAAAGAGGAAAAGCAAAATAAAATACGAATATTTTAACGCATTTTTTGCCTGAAAGCTCTTTACAATAAATTCCATAAACCACTTAACCGCAAGCAGTAAACCGATTTTAGATATAAAATATTTTACAATATGCTTTGCAGAGTAAAACCGACTTTGTCACAGGAGGTTAAGACGTACTCAATACCGTCCTTTACGGTGCGGAACGGGAAATAAGATTGCCCGTGTATATGACCGAATACGACTTTATCGACCTTATTATCTTTAAACATCTCGGTAAAAAGAGTGTCAGAAAGCTTAGGACTCATAGGGGGATAATGAATAAGCGCAATTAAGACGTCGCCCTCCTCCCTGATTTTTTCAACAGACTTAAAGCAGAGCTTAAACCTCTCCGCCTCTCTTAAATAAAGTTTATTATCCTGTTCAGTATAATCTGTACTGCCGGGGCAAGTCCACCCCCGTGATCCGCAAATTATGACGTTGCCGAATTTTATGCAATCGTTCTGCAAAAAGAAAAACGTGTCGTCGGGTGCGGATGAACGCAGTTTGGAAATGCCGTTCCACCAAAAATCGTGATTGCCCCGAATAAATACCTTTTTGCCCTTGAGAGGCTTTAAAGCGTTAAGGTCGGCAAGCCCCTCGTCAAGGCAAGTCCCCCAACTCGTATCACCGCATAAAAGCACGATGTCCTCGTCCGTAACTTTGTTGTCCCAATCGGCAACTATTTTATTAAAATGACCTTCCCACTCGACTCCGAAAATATCCATAGGCTTTTGCGTCGAAAACGAAAGGTGCAAATCGCTTATCGAATAAACCTTCATATTTCATATTATAGCACTAATCTTCGGCAAATTAAAGCAATTTAAGTAGATTAAAGTTTTTATATGATTTTTGTTAATATCAACTTAAAACGTATTAATTATGCGTCACATAGTACTAAAATTAAGCTTTTATGTGTGACATAATATAGTAAAAATAGCTTATTTTAACATATAAAAATGCGGCGGAGCTTACTACTGCTCCGCCGCCGAAAATTTTAAACGCTTTAAAACTAAAGGTGAAATAAATGATAAAATTTAGTATTTTCTACAGTTATGGACAACGATTGACCGCTTGATTTCCACTCCTGTTTACTCTTGTTTTAAGCTATATTTTAAGTACTAAGCTTTATTTACAGCCGCAATTTTTTCCCTTGGGATAGAGCGGCAATTCAAAAAATCCTGCGCAGACTTCCTTTGAATAATCCTGTGCGGGAGGTATTGCGCAATAGCCGTAGCTGGGAACTAAAAGCTCTACGTCTATTGCAACTTTAAGTATTGCTGTAATGCAAACATTGACCTTAAAGGAATTCGTTCCTTGGTCGTAACTACCCTCCGCCGCCACTGCCGACGCCTGCGCCTCTATCGTAAAGGGCATAATTGAAGGAGCGGGCACGAACAGCAGAACGTCCTCGTTGAGAGATACGCACGTCGTCATAATCCCTTCGATTCCGTTTGCGTCGGTATAGACGACTTCTACGGGAATAGATATGGTCGCCTGCACTCTTGCGCATCCTTGCTTATCAGCAAGTCGCTCTACGTTTACGTTTGTAATCGTAGCCTTTTCGCCCGTTGAACGAGCGCTTATAAAGTTAAGCGGCGCACTGCACGATTCGGGTTCAAACGTCCCGCTGTCCAAGGTGTAGTTTTCTATCTGAACCTGTTTTATGCAGGCGTCGAATATCTTCTTTGCCTGTATGCACACCTTTTCACACAAACCGTTAAGCGGGTTGCCGTTTATCGTGCCCGGGCATTTATCCGATTGAAAATTTGAAAAAAACGACATTTTAACCTCCGTTATTTTTAATACGACGTATTATGTACGGTACAATTACGGCTTTTGCCGTTTTTTGCCCGTATCGGTTACTTTAATATATGCCGTTCCCTTGCGTTAAGTTACGGCAGCCAAATTCTTTTAGTCGGATAAATCATTGAGTTTTTATTTATTTCGATTAATTTTTGAAGGTGGCACCCCTCTCTATTCGCAATCTTTTCGTAACTGTCGCCCACCTGAGCGTAGCAATATCCCGACACGGGCAAAATTTCAATTATCTTGCCCTCGTACAAGTCTCCGTCTATAGGCATTTTATAAATATCCATAAGCTCGGCTGAGTTTACACCGCCCCTCACGACGAGAAATTTGCCCCTTTCAACGTTAAGAGAAAACATATTATTAATATATTCGTTAAGTCGGATTACGGTTAATAATCGTGCAATTATGCGAATATTCGCCATAATTCCCTTGTAAAATATGTTGATGAGAAAAAATATTTACAAATCTGCGGCGCAGGTTACAGTCTTTTCCATTATAGAAAAGACGCTGAGTTTTATATATAGAATTATTCTATCCCGCACGATAGGCGCAGAAGGGCTGGGCATTTATCAGATATGTCTTTCGGTTTTTTCGGTCTTTCTTACCGTTGCGGCTACGGGTATTCCCGTGACCGTTTCCCGCCTAATAGCTAAAAACAGCGCAACGGGTAAACCGCACGCAAAGCACGCTGTGGTAACTTCAGGCGTGCTGTGTTCGCTTATCTTCACCGTGCCCGTCGCCCTGTTCTTATTCTTCGGTAAAAATTTATACGCCTT
>JBJFAF010000173.1:0-8194 GCA_051887755.1 Candidatus Coproplasma sp. | reverse complement strand
ATCCCCGCCGCAAGCGACAGAGACAGCAGGGTCTGCCCCACCGCCTCTGCCCATACCTCACCGCATAAAAGCGAGGAAAAGTCGGGCGGCAATACCCCGTAGGCAATCCCTTTAATTGCGAGAAAGGCGAAGATTGCAAGCGAGGAATACACTGAAATTTTACCCGAAATATTCAATGCTCCGCCGCCCTTTTTTAGGATAAAAAATACGGCTGGAAATATAAAAAGAGCAGCTATAACCGCCGTATATCCTTGCGTGTTCACCTCCGCTCGGACGGCAAAATCAAGGCATGCACCGCCCAACTTACAGGCAATGACCCCGTAGTATAGCGCAATTACGGCAGAATTTGCTGCCGCCGCACGCATTATTAAGGCGAGCGCACCGCTATCTTTAACGTGCCTTGCACTGCGCCCGTAATTTAACTCGGCGCATAGCAACGGATAGCCCACCGCCGCAAGGCAGAGCGCATATGCCGCAATGAAAGCCAACCCGTATTTAGCGCAGAGCGCAGGGAAACGGAAGGCGTTGCCGAGCCCCGTAGCCGCACCCACCGCCGCAAATATTCCCCCGTTTTTTCGCCTTACCATAGTTGAATAATATATTGCGGTTAAAAGGCAAATATGACATAACCCCCTAATTGCAAGACTTTGCTTGCAATTAGGGGGTTAAATATTCTTTCACCTTATTGGGGTACGTTCCTCTTCATAGATACGAGCAAGAGCAGGAGAGTGCGGAAAACTCGAAGGAGTTTACATATGCGTAAATGACTGAGCCAAAACGTAAAGGCGACACCGTATTGCGAAGTATATATGAAGAGAATTACTTACTGCCCGTCGAGCCAAACCCGCCCGCCCCACGCACGGTCTCCGACAGCTCTTCCTTTTCAATGAAGAGTGCGGTCAGGTAGGGGGCTATTACGAGCTGAGCAATCCTCTCGCCGCAGGCAACCGTTTGGGGAATTTCGCCGTGATTGTGCAGGGCTACTTTGACTTCGCCACGGTAATCGCAATCGACGACGCCGACTTTATTTGCAGGGGCAAGCCCTTTCTTAGTTGCAAGCCCGCTGCGGGCGTAGATAAGCCCTGCGTAGCCGACGGGCAACTCCATAGCTATGCCCGTGGGAATAAGCACGGTGGTATGAGGTGCGATAGTGACCTCGCCGTCAAGACAGGCGTACAGGTCAGCACCCGCCGCATATTCGCTGCCGTAAGTAGGTATCGTTGCGTTGGCGTTGAACTTTTTAATAGATACTTGCGTTTTTTCCATTACTATTTTCCTCGCTATATTATTGCATCAAACGTTGGTTACGCCGTCCCACAGCACGACCTCGTCCCGCTCCAGCGTGGGCTTGACGAGTATCGTACGCTGATTAGACGAACCCTTAAAGCGGAGATTTAAGTCCTTCTTTTCCTCGATAAACCTGCCGTCTACGAGCACGTCAAGCGTGTTCAAAATATCCATAACGTCGTTTAAATCTCCCTTTTTGCCCGTTAAGAGCTCAGAATCCAAATCGTAGCCTGTAAAGCACCAAAACGACTTGTCGGGATAAATTGAGCGCAGGCGTTTCATAAAGGGAGCAAGCTCTTTAGAGTTTTCGGGCTCAAACGGGTCGCCGCCCAAAAGGGTAAAGCCGCTGATATAGTCGGGTTTCATCGCCTCGATAATCTTATCCTCCACCTCTTTGGTAAAGGTCTCGCCGTAGTCGAAATCCCAGGTCTCTTTATTAAAGCAACCCTTGCAGTGGTTTCTACAGCCCGAGACGTACAGCGACACTCTCACGCCGGGACCGTTGGATATATCATACCATTTTATAGTGGCGTAGTTCATAATTTTATCCCCTTTTTATAAATTACGCCGTGGCGGAATTGCCACGGCGAGTTTACCGCTTTAATTAAAGGTGCAGTACCCTTGATTTGATTTCCTTAGTCTTGCCGACGTTCCAGAAATTTTCGCCCAAATAACCGCAGGTACGGCGGGTTACGTTCATCTTGCGCTGGTCCTTATTGTGGCAGACGGGACATTCCCATTCGTTATCGGCGTTGATAATTATCTCGCCGTCAAAACCGCAGACCTGACAATAGTCGGACTTGGTGTTGAATTCGGCGTACTGTATATTGTCGTAGATAAACTTGACGACGGTCTCCATTGCGTCCAAGTTCTGTTTCATATTAGGTATTTCCACATAGGATATTGCGCCGCCCGAAGAAATCTTCTGGAATTGGCTTTCAAACTTGAACTTCGTGAATGCGTCAATCTTTTCACGCACGTCAACGTGATAGCTGTTGGTATAGTATCCCTTGTCGGTCACGTCCTCGATAGTGCCGAAACGCTCCTTATCAATCCTTGCAAAACGGTAGCAGAGCGATTCTGCGGGAGTGCCGTAAAGCGCAAAGCCTAAGCCCGTCTCCTTCTTCCATTTATCGCAAGCATCACGCAGAGTCTGCATAACCTTGACTGCGAATTTCTGCCCCTCTTCGGTAGTATGGCTGCAACCTTTTACAAGTTTAGTCACCTCGTAAAGCCCTATATATCCCAAAGATAATGTCGAATATCCGTTATGGAGGTATTTATCGATTTTTTCGCCGGGCTTTAATCTTGCGATTGCGCCGTACTGCCAATGCACGGGGGAGACGTCGCTAGTTACGCCCTCCAACGCATAGTGGCGGCACATCAACGCCTCGTAGCAGAGGTTTAATCTCTCGTCTAAAATCTGCCAGAATTTTTCCTCGTCGCCCTTAGCTAAAATACCGCACTGGGGGAGGTTGAGTGAAACGACGCCCTGATTGAACCTGCCTTCGAACTTGTATTCGCCGTTTTCGTCCTTCCAAGCCGAGAGGAAGGAACGGCAGCCCATAGGTGCGAACACGTTGCCCTCGTAATTCTCCCTCATCTTCTTTGCGGAGATGTAGTCGGGATACATACGCTTTGAAGAGCACTTAACCGCAAGCCTCGTTAAATAGTCGTACTTGCCGCCCTTTAAGCAGTTGTTTTCGTCCAAAACGTAGACAAGCTTAGGGAACGCAGGGGTGACGTAAACGCCCACCTCGTTCTTAATACCCTGATAACGCTGTTTTAAAATCTCTTCGATTATCATAGCGTTTTCTGCGATATACTCGTCGCTTTCGTCGAGATACATAAACAGCGTAACGAAGGGCGACTGACCGTTGGTCGTCATCAAGGTGTTAATCTGGTACTGTATGGTCTGCACGCCCGCCTTAAGCGCCTCTTTAACACGCATATCGACGAACCTCTTTTTAACGTCTTCGGAGACGGAATCGCCGAACTGCTCCTCAATTTGCGCACGGTATTTATCCGCCGAGCGGCGAAGATACTTGCCGAGGTGCGCAACGTTAACCGACTGACCGCCGTACTGAGAGGACGCAACGGAGGCGATAATCTGGGTGGTTATAGTACAAGCCGTCTGGAATGATTTGGGGCTTTCGATAAGCTTGCCGTTTATAACGGTGCCGTTGTCGAGCATATCCTTGATGTTGACCAAACAGCAGTTGAAAATGGGCTGTAAGAAGTAGTCCGCATCGTGGAAGTGAAGGGCACCTTCGTCGTGAGCTTTTGAAATGTGTTCAGGCAACAGAATACGGCGGGTGAGGTCCTTTGAGACTTCGCCGGCAATCAAGTCACGCTGAGTGGACGCCGTACGGGCGTTCTTGTTGGAATTTTCTTCCATAACGTCCTTGTTGGCGTTTCTTATAAGCGAAAGAATACTATTGTCGGTTGTATTCGCCTTTCTAACCAAAGCTCGTTCGTATCTATAAAGAATATAGGTCTTCATAAGCTGGAACTTCTGCATTTCCATCAGCTTTTCCTCGACCATATCCTGTATGTCTTCTACGAGCAATCTTGCACGGTGACGGTTAGCAATCTCGTCCGCAATTTCCTCTATCTGGGACTGAGTAATTCTCTCCTCTTCGTTTACCGCATCGTTAGCCTTGCCGATAGCCTTTACGATTTTTGACCTGTCGAAATCTACTACAGAATCGTCTCTTTTTACTACCTTCATAACTTTTCCCCTTTGCACACCTGTTTCTTTTAATGTGGAACACTCTTATATTAGCACATATATTGTTGGTTGTCAACGATTAAAACACAATATATTGTATTAAGTTTACTTATATCTGGTTTTTATACAAAACCCGCCGGTTTTGGCTTATTTTAACGGAAAACGCCTTAAAAATAAGCACAACGGGTACTATTATATGTCCGTAGAGCCTTAATGTCAACCAAACCGCCACAATATATTGTGTGAAAGTTTTTAACATTATTACAATATATAGGGGCAAAAAATTTAAAAATGCCGTAAAAATAAGCGAACTGCGTTTAACTCGGCGTTAAAATAGTGAAATAGCGTTTAATCTTTTTTTATAAAAATTTTTCAAGCTTAGACACGTCCAACTGCCACTCCTTACGACTGCGCTCCCTATGGACGGCATTCGCCTCTCCAAGCGCCTTGCGGTAGTCGGAATAAGAACAGCCGTTGACCTTCATAAAGTGCTCGCTCGCCTCCTTTTCCCTGCCTAAAAGCGTCGCACGCCCGATATGAATGACCTCGTGACAAGCTTTGCAGACGGCGATAATATTTTCAAGGCTCTGCACGCAGGTCTTATCGTCGTAGCGCCACTGCTCGTGCGCCTCTAACCTGACCGTAGGCGCACCGCAAATCATACATCTGCCGCCCGCCCGCGCGTATGCCTTTTTACGTATTGTATCCCACGCCTCTTTAGGCAGTTCGGAGCGCAAATTTGAACACCAACAGCTGTCGGGAACGAGCTCGAATTGAAGTTTATATTCCATATTATTTTTCCTTATAATTAATTATTTAATCTGTCCTTGACTTTATTGAGCTTTGCGCTCGTCACCGACGAATAGTTGATTACCGCCACGTTATTATAACCTTTCGTGGGAGTGAACAAGTAGTCGGACAGGCATTTGACGTTTATGCCTAACTCCGCCGCCTTAGCTTTTATATCTTCGTCCGTGGTGAAGTCGGGAAGTTTTAGCGTTAAGTGCAACCCGCCGCCCGTCTCGATAATCTTCTTTTCAAACGGCAGTTGAGCGATGACGGCGATGAGCTCTGCCCGTATCCCCCTGTAATAATTCTTTAGCCTGTTAACGTGCCGTTCAAAATAACCGCCGTCGAGCATAGACGCCAGGGTGAGCTGTTCGAACAGGGGCACTACGTTTGCAGTCTGAGAGTATAGCTTAAGATAGATTGAGTACAACTGCGGCGGCAGTACCATATAGCCTAATCTCATAGAGGGCGCAAGCGTTTTAGAGAATGTGTTTATATAGATTACCCTTTCGCCGTTCATCGCCGCCATAGTCTGCAACGGTTTGCCCGAGAGGCGAAATTCCGAATCGTAATCGTCCTCTATTATATAGGCGTCGTTAGTCTGCGCCCAAGAGAGCAGTCTCGAACGGTTGGGCACGGGTATAACCGCCCCCGTCGGATATTGATGGGCGGGCGAAATATGGAGAGCGCAGGCGTTTGACCTCTCGACCTCCTCTACGTCCACTCCCCTTTCCCCAACGTCGATAAACGTGCAATGCGCACCGTTAAGGCGGTAGGTGTTGGGCACTCTGCCGTAGCCCGGGTTTTCCACCGCATAGGGCTTGTCCCTGCCTAAAAGCTGAACTATTACCCCGTAAAGATATTCCGCACCTGCGCCCACGACAATATATCTCGGGTCAACTTTATAGCCCCTGAACCTGTAAAGATACGCTGCAATCGCCGCTTTTAAACGGGGAGAGCCGTCGCAAGGCACTCTTTCCAAAAGATGCTCGCCCTCTTCCGACAGCGTCTTGCGCATTAACTTTGCCCACACAGAAAAGGGGAAAAGCTCGGCAGGGGCTCTGCCCGTAGTCAAGTCCAAATCGTACTCCTTTTTAGGCGGCTGTTCGCCGTGCGGTATAACTGCGTCTGCGCTTTCGCCGACGTTTACTTCGGCGACGAAGTAACCTTTTCTCTCTTCGGACAGGATATAGCCCTCCGCAAGCAATTGCTCGTAAGCAGTCTGCACGGTTATTACGCTGACCGCAAGGTGTTTTGCCAAAGTGCGCTTGCCCGGCAACCTCTCGCCCGCCTTTAAATTGCCGTGCAGAATGTCTTCCCTTATATTATAATATAGTGAATAGTATTTATTCTTCTCGTCAAGCTGATAGGTCAACATAATCTGGTATTATAAAATATATGTATTTTGGATATTTTAATAATATCAAAACGGTGTATAATTGTCAACGATACTACATAAAAGGAGTAAAAAAATGAGCAGTGAAAGATACGAATTAAACAAGAACCTTGCGCAGATGCTCAAGGGCGGCGTTATTATGGACGTTACCACGCCCGAACAGGCTAAAATTGCGGAAAAGGCGGGCGCATGCGCCGTTATGGCGTTGGAGAGAATCCCTGCCGATATCAGGGCGGCAGGCGGCGTTTCCCGTATGAGCGACCCCAAGATGATTAAGGGCATACAGGAAGCCGTATCCATTCCCGTTATGGCAAAGTGCCGTATAGGTCACTTCGCCGAAGCGCAGATTTTACAGGCGATTGAAATCGACTACATTGACGAGAGCGAAGTATTATCCCCTGCCGACGATAAGTACCACATCGACAAAACGCAGTTCGACGTACCCTTCGTATGCGGCGCAAGGGACTTGGGCGAGGCGTTAAGGCGTATCGCCGAGGGTGCGTCTATGATAAGGACTAAGGGCGAACCCGGTACGGGCGACGTCGTTCAGGCGGTTAGGCATATGAGAGCTATGCAGTCCGAGATTAGAAGGGTCGTCTCCCTCTCGGAGGACGAGCTCTACGAGGCGGCTAAGACCTTACAAGTACCCTACGACCTCGTTAAGTACGTTCACGAAAACGGCAAACTGCCCGTAGTAAACTTCGCCGCAGGCGGCGTTGCCACCCCTGCCGACGCCGCACTTATGATGCAGCTCGGCGCAGAGGGCGTATTCGTAGGCTCGGGGATATTTAAGAGCGGCAACCCCGAAAAGAGGGCGGCGGCAATCGTTAAAGCCGTAACCAACTATAACGACGCAAAACTTTTAGCCGAGCTTTCGGAAGACTTAGGCGAGGCAATGGTCGGCATTAACGAAAACGAAATTAAGATTATTATGGAAGAAAGGGGCAAATAATGCGTATAGGCGTACTTGCATTGCAGGGGGCGTTTATAGAGCACGAAAAAATGCTTGCAAAGTTAGGCGCAGACAGCTTTGAAATAAGGCAGGCGTGCGACCTTGACAAAAGTATGGACGCCCTCATTATCCCCGGCGGCGAGAGCACAGTTCAAGGGAAGCTGTTAAACGAGCTTGATATGGCGGACGAAGTGCGAGGTCTTATTGTCGGCGGTATGCCCGTATGGGGTACTTGCGCAGGGCTTATTCTGCTTGCCAAGCGCATAGACGGCGGCGAAAAGCCCCACCTTGCGACTATGGATATCGTGGCAAAGCGCAACGCCTACGGCAGACAGCTTGGCAGTTTTTTCTGCAAAGCCGACTTCAAAGGGCTGGGTCAAGTGCCGATGACCTTTATCCGTGCCCCCTATATCGAAAGCTTTGGCGAGGGCGTAGAAGAACTTGCGAACGTCAACGGGAAGACGGTGGCGGCGAGGCAGAAAAATATGCTCGTCACCGCATTCCACCCCGAGCTTACGGAAGACACTTCCCTCCACGAATACTTTTTAAAAGAATTTGTTAGATAAATTATTACACGCAGAAGGCGGCGGTGCGAAAAATTCACACCGCCGCCTTTAATTTTGCGTTATTAAATTAAAGCTTTTCGGCAATCTTTTGTAAGAACGCCCTGCTCTCAAGCTTGACGGGGGTTATGCCTTCGCTCTTGAACAAGGGAATTAAATCGCCCGTCATATAGCCGCTTTCGATTGTGTCAAGCGTAGTCGCCTCTAACCTCTTTGCAAAGTCGACGAGCTCGGGGATATTATCAAGTTCTCCCCTCTTTGCGAGTGCGCCCGTCCAAGCCCAAATGGTTGCAACCGAGTTGGTGGAGGTCTCCTGACCGTTGCGCCACTTGTAGTAGTGACGGGTTACCGTGCCGTGCGCCGCTTCGTATTCGTACTTGCCGTCGGGCGATACGAGTACCGAGCTCATCATACCCAAACTGCCGTAAGCGGTTGCGACCATATCGCTCATAACGTCGCCGTCGTAGTTCTTGCAC
>JBJFAF010000172.1:0-8199 GCA_051887755.1 Candidatus Coproplasma sp. | reverse complement strand
CTTATCCTTTCCTAAAAGCTTTTTGAGGCAGGTAACGCATATTCTTATGTCGTAATGTCCCTTATAGAGCGGAGTTATGGGTTTATCGAGGTGCATAGTGCGGTATACCGCAGTCATCGCCGTCCTGACCGAGGTTTCTACCGTGAACACGACGTCGCCCTCAAGCTCTACGAACTGACCCATAAACACAAGATTTGTACAGCCGTCGGGGATAATTTCGGGTCTGTCCTTAATTTCTCTCGGCATAAATTGCGAGGTTATGTAGGGCATAACCGCAGGGATAGACTTAGTATGCTCTCTCAACTCTTCGTAGTGCTCGTCGTATCCTATGCAATGGCAGAATTCCTTTAACAGCTCTTCGCCCGTGCAGTCCGCCATCTTTTTCTTTACGACGAGACCTTCGTTTTCGGGATATAGTCCGTAGAACCAAATGAAATCGACGTCGTCGGGCTGGTCGGGGAATACGGGAGGAAGGGCAACGCTAATCGTTATGAACCAAGGGTGATTAACGAAGGTAATTGCGCCCGCCGCACCCGCAGGTACGCCCGTTTTATTGACGATATGGTTTATAAAATCTTTATATCCCTTGACCGTCATAGAGCAGGACACGAAGGTCGATTTATCTATCGTCGATACGAATTTTTCGGGTTTGCCGAACACGTCGGACTTTGCGGCGAGCTTTTCCCACAGCGTAAAGCAACCCCTCTTTTCAAGGTTACGGTTAACAACGGGTGCGGTGTCGTTACTGCCCAAAGACGAATTCTGCGTCATAGAGCCGTTAGTAAAGTACACGACGTCCTGCGCATTTACTACCTGCTTGCTCTCTTTGCCGTCGGATAAAAGGGTGAGCGCAGTAACCGTCTTTTTATTTCCCTCTATTTTTAAGTCCATATCGGTGACGGTCGTGTTCGCAACGAAGTTTACGCCGTTATCCGTAAGATACTTTATTAAAGGTTTAATAAGCGAATTGTACTGGTCGTGCTTAGTGCGAAGTATACCCTTTAAGTGTTCTATGCCGTCGATAGAGTGCATAAAGCGCACGGTATACCTCTTCATCTCAATCAAGGAATGATAGGGCTTGAATGCGAGCATCGACGCCCAATAGTACCAAAGAGTACTCTTGAAAAAGTCCTTAGAGAACCACTGTTCAATCGTTATATCCTCAAGCTCCTCTTCGGGCGTTAAAGCCATGTTTATCATCTGCTGCTGGTCATATTTGTTCACGCCCATTGCAGGCGCACTCTCGTCGTGCTCGGTAAAGCCCACTTCCCACAGGCGGTGCTTAGGGCATATTTCAAGGTTAGCGTTGCTCTCCCTCGTCTCGTCCAAGACCGTTCTCCCCTCCTCCTCTAAAGAGGGAATAGAACCGAATAAGTCCCAAAGACATTCCATATAGGGCTCAAGCTCTCTCTCGCCCCTTGATATATAGCCGATTTCGGCGTTGCCGCAGCCGTCCATAGAGCCGCCAAAAACGGGCAGCTGGTCGTAGACCGTAATATTGTTACCGGGCATATGCGCATCACGCACTAAAAACGCCGCTGCGGAAAGACCCGCTATTCCTCCGCCGACGATATACGCCTTTCTCTTTTCAATCCCTTCGGGTTTCCTCGGATTAACTCTGTCGTAGTTTTTCATAATAATTTACCTCTAAAAATTTATTTACGGAATTAAAATAATTGACTTTCGTTACGCTTTATATTATAATCGTTGTTGTAGAGAAAATAAACGGTTAAACGTAAACCGTTTAGCTATAAGCGTAAAATAATTGACTAAAACGCTAAAAAGGTTTAAAAACGGAGAGAATTATGGAAAAACAACTTGATTTAAGGATACAAAAGACTTTGAGGGCGCTGATTAAGGCGTTTAAGGAATTGCTGTGCGAAAAGAGCTTTGACGAAATTACGGTAACCGAGCTTTGCGACAGGGCGGAAACGCGCAAGGCTACCTTTTACAAGCACTTTTCCGACAAGTACGAGCTGTTTACCTTTATGATTAACGAACTTCAAAGGATATACGACGAGGAGCACGAGCGTGACTTTTTATCCGACAACCCTAAAACTTACTATGCGGGTATTTTTAGGTATACTTTAGACTTCCTCGAGCAAAACGAAAAGATGGTTTTAACCGTTTTAAACAGCTCGGCACGGTGGAATATGATAGATTTGGTATCTCAACAGGTGGAGTACAATTTAAAAATTCACCTTAAAGAGGACGCAAAGAGGGGTAACGTAAGGCAGACTAATCCCGAGCTTATGGCAGAAGTGTTCACGGGTGCGCTCGTTCAATCGGCTTGTTGGTGGATGATTAATAAAAACAGATTCCCAAAGGAGGAGATAATAGAGCAATTCTCCAACCTCGTTTTGAGGTTGTAAACGATTTATTTAGTCTTTAAAATATTATCGTTACTCACTAAAAAGGGGTCGGCGGAGCAATGAGCTCCGCCGACCCCTGCGGCGTTTATTAATAAAATCAATTATCGTTTTTAGCCAGCTTTATAAAAGACAATAACAATAAGACGATACCAACGCCCGTCAATATATGACCTACTCCCGCTATACCCGAGACGGCGCCGTTGAATGCACTGGACATCGTTACGCCCAACACCTGAGGTACCCCACGAACGACCATCATTGCGGCGGTCAAGGGAACGCCGATATTATATACCCATAGGAAAGCCTTAAAGGTTTTTACGCTATTAAGGTCGTAGTGCTTTGCGTACAGGGCAATTACCAAAAAAACCAACATTCCAAGCAAGAACAGATGGGTATGTACTTTCCCTAATGCCGTTGCCTCGGTAAAGTTGTTAAACTTGGTAAATTCCCTGTAAAAGACGCCGCCGACCATTGCGGCTATGGCATAAATAAAGGCAAATTTCAAATACTTTTTCATTGCCGTCCTCCTAAATTATAAAGTCTTCATAAAAACGTTCTTTAATGTAACCCCGTTATAGCATAAAGTTCAGCAAAAGTCAATATATAAAAAAATTTACTTGCTTTGAAGATAGCTTTACGAATTATGAAAGACAAAAAAGAATTTTTATATCGCCTTGGCTTGACAGTTATTGTCGTAAGATATATAATGGAAACAAAAAAAGTAGATTTTGTTTCCATATGAGAGAGAGAATTATCGTTTCGTCAATTGAGAGCCTTCGGCAGGAGGGATTGAGATTTTCGGTAGACACTTTAGCCGAGAGGCTGAATATTTCAAAGAAAACCGTCTATAAATATTTCCCCAACAAGGAGGCGCTCGCCTTTGCCATATACGAAAGATATTACGCCGATATTATGTCGCAGGCGCACGGGCTTGCGGAAGATGACAACCCGTCCTCCCGTTTAAAGTTACTCTCTCTCTACTTAGACGCCAAGTCTATGACGGGCTGCGATATTTTTAACAAATACAAGCTAAACGAGGCTTTGCGCTCGTACACGGCAAAAAGGAACGGCGAGCTGTCGGATGTCATATTCTCGTCTTTTAACGGCGCTCGTTCGGAACGGGACAAGGCGGCGTTGCGTATAATAGTCGACGGAGCTTTTGAAAAGCTATGCAATGAAAAAGCCGCTCCCGACGACGTTATAAAATATTTGGTCAATATTATATGGTAATAAATATTCTTCGCATTTTCACAATACTTTGCGCCGCTTTCGTATGCGGAAAGTTGGTTTCAAAATTAAAACTGCCCGCCATTCTCGGTTGGCTGATTGCGGGCGTCGTGTTCGGACCCAACCTTGCCGAGGTGGTAACTTTTGATATTACGAGCTCGGTTTGGTATGAAACAGCCGTAAAGTTTTTCGAATGCTTTGCTGGCGTGATGATAGGGCGTGAGATTATATTTAAAAAAATCGCCAAGTCAGGCAAGCAGATTATAGGTATAACTTTCGTTCAGTCGCTCGGCACGTTTTTATTCGTAAGCGCAGTATTTGCTATCGTCTTTCTCATTGCAGGCGTACCCGTCTACCTTGCGTTCGTGTTCGGCGGAATTGCGCTTGCTACCGCCCCTGCCCCCGCCCTGTCCATAGTCAACGAATACCACACTAAAGGACCCGTTACGCAGACGCTGTTGCCACTTGCGGCGATTGACGACGTTATAGGCGTAGTCGTGTTCTTTACCGTAATTTCGATTATCGGCGCAACGCACGGCGGCGAAGGTGCGTCCCCGCTTGCCATAGTCGGTATGATTTTATTCCCCTTCGTAATAGGAATAATCTTCGGCTTGTTGGCGGCAGTCCTTATCAAGGTGGCAAAAAAGACCGTATTGCGCTTTATAATTATGCTGCTGTTTATCGTCTCGTCGGCGGTCAGCGGACTTGTTATAGACTATTTCCTGTTCGGTTCGTTCACGATTAACTATCTTCTAATGGGTATGGCGTTCAGCGCAACGATTGCCAACGCCGTTCCCGAAGAAGATTTAGAAGGTGCGCTAAAACTCTACAATCCCGTATTGAATATATCGCTCTTAATAGTAATCGTAAATCTCGGTATGCCTTTAGACTACAGGCTTATAGCAGGTGCGGGAGTGTTTACGGCGGTCTATATCGTTTCAAGGGCTATAGGGAAGATAGGCGGTGCGTTTATCGGAGGAAAGCTGACGAAGGCTCAGCCCACCGTTACGAAATATCTCGGCTTTACCCTACTGCCCCATTCGGGCGTTTCTTTAGTGTTTACGGGCATTGCAGCGACTACACTATCCTCCTTTGACCCATCGCTTGCAACGATAGTCTCGGGGACGATAGTCGCTGCGGCGATTATAAACGAGGTTATAGCTGTAATAATCGCCAAATTTGCGTTTAAGTGGGCGGGCGAAACCGAAGAGGGCAAACCCACTATTCAAACGCCTGAACAACCCACGATAACGCCCGAATAATAATTGACCTAACGCCCGCAAAATTAAATAAGAAAAGATAAGACGCAGCCCCAGAAAGCCTTTTACTTTCGGGAGCTGCGTTAGCCTATCTCCATTAAACTAATTTAAGACGATTTATAGTTTTTAGCAAGTCCGCCCTCGCTCGTTTCACGGTAGCGGTTGGATATGTCCTTGCCCGTTTCGTACATAGTGCGGATAATCGTGTCGAGCGACACCTTACGGGTATAGGTCAAAAAGTTTGCAATGTTAACGGCGTTAATAGCCCTCATTGCGGCGACGGCGTTGCGCTCTATGCATGGGATTTGCACGAGTCCGCCCACGGGGTCACAGGTTAAGCCGAGGTGATGCTCCATAGCAACCTCTGCGGCGTATTCAATCTGCTCTATATCCATTTCGTACAGCTCGGCAAGCCCTGCCGCCGCCATCGAACAAGAAGAACCTATCTCCGCCTGACAGCCGCACTCCGCACCGCTGATTGAGGCGTTTGTCTTAATGAGGTTGCCTATCACGCCTGCCGCCGCAAGCGCCCTGACTATCTGCTCGTCGGAGAACTTCTTATCCTTTTTCATATAATAAAGCACTGCGGGCAGAACCCCGCACGAGCCGCAGGTAGGCGCAGTCACGACCACGCCGCCCGATGCGTTTTGCTCTGCTACGGCGTAGGCGTATGCGCAGATTTTTCTGTTTTCGGCAATCTCAGGCGTTTCGCCGATGTGCTTGCCGTGCCAAAGATACGCCGCCTTACGCATAACGTGCAGACCGCCGGGCAGTTCGCCCTCGCCCGCATTAAGCCCCTCTTTAAGCGAGGCTTTCATCTGCGCCCATACCTCGTACAGGTATTCCTCTATATCAGGTTCGGTCGCAAAAACATAGTCCGAAAGGCGCATATCGTGTTCTTTTAAATACTCCTTAATCTCTTCGAACGAGTTAAAGGGATACACCTCGGGCATCAGAGCAATCTTTTCGCCGAGAAAGCTGATTTTGCCGCCGCCGACGGATAAGACCGTATGCTTTGCAACCTCGTTGCCCCCCTTATATACGCTGACGAACATAGTATTAGGGTGGGGTAAATCTTCGGTAACAGTATCGAAAATAACCGTCACTTTATCGCCGAGTACCTTTTTGAGCACGGTGTCCGTGCCGTGCCCCTTACCCGTCAAGGCAAGCGAGCCGCACAGCGTTATTTTAAACTCTGCGTCGGGATACAGGCTTAAAAGCTTTTTTGCCGCCGCCTCGGGTCCCATACTGTGCGAGCTGGAAGGTCCGACGCCTATGCGATATAATTCTCGTAACGATTGCATACTACTTTTAACTTATCCTCTTAAGTAATCAAATTAAAGCTCTACGCCGTTTTTTGCAAGCAGTTTCCTTGCCGATTCCACGCTGTCTAATCCGCTTGCGTTTTTAACGGGGGCAAACTCCTCTTCCCTTTCGACCTCGTAGGCGATACAACTGCCCATAAGCTTAACTAAATCGACCGCAAGTTGTTCTAATTTATAGCCGTTAGGCGTTTCAGGCACGAACTTTTTGCCGCCCTTTATGCAGGGTATCTTCTTTTCCGCAAGGTGATAGGGTAGTTTCTTTTTTATCGTTTCCTTTAATTTTTCAACGTTGAATAAATAATTCAATATTACGCCGTAGCAAAATATAAGCTCTCCCTTGACGTCGTGCCTAACCTTAAGTTTTTGCGGCATATCGTAATATTCTATAACGGTGGGTACTCCGTCCTCCTTGCAGATTACGCCCACTCTCTCTTCGGGGGAGACCTTTTTAACCGACTTACAGCCGCAGTTGACGCCGCTGCCTATCGTAGCACCTATAAAGGCGGGGTCGCAAATCTTTTGCAGAACGTTATCCACGCCCGCAAGGTTAAGCCACTCTATGCCCCACTTGGAGAGGTTTCTTCCGTACGCCTTATTTAAAGCTGCAAACCAACCCCCGTTGCCGTCGGGAGTGAGTACGGGTCTGTACTTTTCCGCCATTAAAATCTTTCCGTCGAAGGATATTGCGGGGACGACGCCCTGAACGAAAAAGTGTATAAGCTTTTTATCGTAGCCGAAATAGTCGTGTTCTTCAAAGAATTTTCGGGTAACCTCGTCGTTTTGGGGTCCCGTCATAATAAATAGGTGCGGCAACGTCTGAGCGGGCGCACAACTCTGCTTTATGCTGTTTATTTGGCACTCAAAAATGTATAAGGGCTTATTTACGCCGATATTGAACGTGCCCTTAGGTCCGTCGTAGCCTAAACGAGTTCCTTGACCGCCCGCAAGTAAGACGACGCCTACCCTGCCTTCTCGTATTGCGGCGACGCCCGTCTGCGTATAGCGAGAACGCTGTTTTTTAATCTCTTTCAGCGAGAGGGCGTCGATAGGCGTAATCTCGCCGAGCTGTTTTTCCTCCTTCATATTCAGCGTTTTGAACGCCGAAAAATCGATATTTTCGATAGAGGAAAGTAAGGTCGCCTTCTGCGTATCGCTGAGTTTTTCATAGTAATGCAAAACGTGTTGCTGACCGTATTTTTCAAGCAGTGCGCTCGCCGCCTCATAGTTCATAGTCTTATTTCCCCCGTTGTAACTTGGTATATAATTATTATATTATATCGGCACCTTAATGTCAATAACACCGCAAGCAAATTCGTCCGAATTATTGACATTACAAACTCATAGTATTATAATTAAACTTGGAAATATATTGAATGATAAGGAGGAAAAAATATGCATTGTCCCGTATGCGGAGAAAAGCTTGCGCTGTTCGTACACGAGCAGGAAGGGCTCGTACCCTATTGCAAGCACTGCGGCGAATTCCGCTTTCCGCAATTCGCTACCGCAGTATCGATGGTTGTCGTAAACCGTGCTAAAGACAAGGTTTTGCTCGCAAAACATAACGGTCAGGACGATTATATCCTTTTTGCAGGCTACGTTAAAAAGGGCGAGACGGCAGAAAAAACCGTGACGAGAGAGTTCAGGGAAGAGACTAAGCTCAACGTCGTTAAGTATAAGTATATGTCGAGTTTGTATCACGAACCGCACAACGTGCTTATGCTCAACTTTTTGGTTGTCGCTGAAAACGGAGAAATCGAGCTGGATAAGAACGAGCTTGCCGAGGCACAGTGGTTCGACTTCGACACCGCTCTGCAAGTCGTCCGCAAGCAGTCTGCGGCAGAGACCTTTTTGAAGAACGCCATAACCGAACTCAAGAGCAAAAAGTAATTAACGTGAAGAGGTGATAAAATGAACAATTTATTGATCTCTACCGGTGGAATTGTCGGCATAGTCGTCGCCGCAGTCGTCGTACTGCTGGTAATAATTATCGCCTGCTGGGCAATCGGCACCAGGAAC
>JBJFAF010000171.1:0-2009 GCA_051887755.1 Candidatus Coproplasma sp. | reverse complement strand
TGCCGTCTTTGCAGAAGAGAAGGCGGTAAGCTCTTTTTAAAGGGCGACAAATGTTATAACGGCAAATGTCCTTTCGAAAAGCGCCCCGTAGCACCCGGCGCACACGGCGCAGGCAGGAAAAAGGTTTCCGAATACGGTCAGCAGCTTAGAGAAAAGCAGAAGGTTAAGCGTATATACGGCGTTCAGGAAGGTCAGTTCAGGGCTTATTACGAGCGTGCCGACAGAATGAAAGGCATTACCGGTGAAAATATGCTTTCCCTCTTGGAACGCAGATTAGACAACGTAATCTACAGAATGGGTATCGGTGTTTCCCGTGCGCAGGCAAGACAGCTTGTAAACCACGGTCACTTCACCGTAAACGGCAAAAAAGTCAATATCCCTTCGTTTATTGTTAAAGTCGGCGACGTTATCGCCGTTAAGGAGAATAAGACCTCTAATAAGTATTTTGAGGCAATCAAGTCCGCAAAAGCAGTAAATCTTCCCAAGTGGTTGGAATTCAACCCCGAAAAGCTCGAAGGCAAAATTATTGCTCTTCCTGCAAGGGATGATATCGACAGCCAGATTGCTGAACACAGGATTGTCGAATTGTACTCCAAGTAATCATAACAATAAGGAGGTAGTATATGATTGAAATTGATATACCCAAGCTCGAAGTGGTTGAAAGCGAGGACCAGTCTTACGCAAAGGTTGTAGTTGAACCGCTTGAAAAGGGTTTTGGCCTTACGATAGGCAACTGCCTTAGAAGAATTTTGCTTTCCGCACTTCCCGGTGCGGCGGCACAGGGAATAAGGTTTTTGGACGGCTCGGTTAAGCACGAGTTTTCCGCCGTTCCCGGCGTCAAGGAAGACGTAACCGAAATCATACTCAATTTAAAGTCGCTTGCAATCAAGACGAAGGTAACCGATAAGGACTACGTCAAGGTCGTTCACCTCTACAAGGAAGGTCCTTGCGAGGTTAAGGCAAGCGATATCGAGCAGGACGCTGAAATCGAGATTATCAACGGTGACCAGCACATCTGCACCGTAGACGAAGGCGGTAAAATCGATATGGAAATAACCATTTGCAGAGGCAGAGGTTATAAGGGTGCCGACCATACGAGGACGGAGCTTATCGACTATATTCCCATCGATTCCATCTTTACGCCCGTTAAGAAGGTAAACTACAACGTAGAAAATACCAGGGTTGGTCAGAATACCGACTTTGATAAGCTTACGCTCGAAGTTTGGACGAACGGCGCATTCTCTGCAAAGGAGATTATCTCTCTTGCGGCAAAGATTATGCAGGACCATATCAGCCTGTTCGTCGACCTGTCCGATACGATTAAGGATATGGACATTTTGGTCAAGAACGAGGACGACCGCCAGCAGAAGATTTTGGCAATGGCTATTGAAGATATGGATTTATCGGTACGCTCTTACAACTGCTTAAAGCGTGCAAATATACACACGGTCGAAGATTTAACGAAGAAGACCGAAGATGAAATGCTCAAGGTAAGGAACCTTGGCAGAAAGTCGTTGGACGAAGTTATCTTAAAGCTCCAGTCCTACGGACTTTCGTTAGCAAACAAGGAGGATTAACGTTATGCCCGCAAAATTGGGAAGAACATCGGAACAAAGAAATGCAATGCTCAGGAATCAGGCGTCTGAACTTCTGTGGTACGGTAAGATTGAAACGACCGCCGCAAAGGCAAAGGCACTTCAGCCCTACGTTGAAAAAATTATAACCAAAGCGATGAGCGTTTACGACCTCAACGAGGAAACTACCGTTACGGTAAAGGACAGCAAGGGCAAGGACGTATCCAAGAAAGTTATCAAGGATTCCCCCAAGAAGCTTGCAGTTCGTAGGCGTCTTATGGGTAAGCTTCGCGACTTGCAGGAAGTAAAGGGCTTCTCCGAAAAGAAGTCTGAGTACAAGGCAAGGACGAAGGACATTCAGCACCCCTTAATGGAAAAGCTTTTCAACGAGATTGCGCCTAAGTATGCACAGCGCAAGGAAGAGCTTGGTCAGGG
>JBJFAF010000170.1:0-8344 GCA_051887755.1 Candidatus Coproplasma sp. | reverse complement strand
AGGCGGACTTATCTCCAAACTGCTCGGAGCGATATACCGTATTCCCCTCGTTGCCTATCTCGGCGGCGAGGGTATGGGCATTTATCAGCTCGTCTATCCGCTGTATTGCATACTTTTAACAGTATCCGCAAGCGGCATACCTACGGGCATTGCAAGGCTAATCTCTTCGGGCGGGCAAAAGGGGGCGGAACGCAAAGCCTTCTACTTATACGGCGGTATCGGGCTTATCGGCTCGCTTATAATGTTTGCGCTGTCCGTTCCGCTTGCCGCCGCTCAGGGCGAGGCGGGTGTTGCGCTCTGCTGCAAGCTATTATCGCCGTCCGTCTTTTTCGTGGCGATAATCTCCGTCGTGCGAGGCTACTTTCAGGGCAAGTCTAATATGTATCCCACAGCCTTTACCGAGGTTATTGAACAGCTCGTAAAGGTTGCCGTGGGAATATTGCTTGCGGGCTTATATAAAGGCAATGCGCTTTACGCAACTGCGGCGGCGGTCTTTGCCGTAACGGTAAGCGAAATCATCTCCTGCATCTATGCCGTACTAATTTATTTGACCGAACGCAGAGAGGTTAAGCCGCTGTTTAAGGTTAAAACGCCGCCTATTAATAAGCTTTTGGCGTACACCGTACCGCTCACGTTTTCGGCAATCGCCCTGCCCGTAGGTCAGCTTTTGGAGAGCATTGCCGTAGTCAATATCTTAAGGAGGACCGCCGAAAACGCCACAGCGTTATACGGGATATTTTCTGGTTGTGCTATCACGCTTATCAATCTTCCTGTGTCGGTAACATACGGCTTAGCGGCGGCAAGCGTTCCGCAAATTTCGCCCCTTGCGGCAAAGGGAGATATTGAAGGCGCAATGAAAAGGGTTAAAAAATCGTTGCTATTTACGGCTCTAATATCGTTGCCATTTGCAATAGGGCTGTATATTTTTGCGCCGCTTGCGGTAAGGCTGTTCTTTCCGTCCCTACAGGCGGC
Source organism: Candidatus Coproplasma sp. (assembly GCA_051887755.1). Classification (GTDB taxonomy): domain Bacteria; phylum Bacillota; class Clostridia; order Christensenellales; family Borkfalkiaceae; genus Coproplasma. The sequence continues at coordinate 7,372 of JBJFAF010000170.1, read as the reverse complement.
TGAAAAAGTCCTACTAATCAAGCTCGTACGCATTATGAGCGTAAACGCCGTTACATCGTCGCTCGTTCAAACCTCGTCGGCGTGTATAACCTCGCTCGGTAAACCCGTATGGGGAATGGTAACTCAATGGACGTGTGCGATACTGAGGGTTATGCTCTCGTCGGCTTTAGTTGCCTTAACGCCCCTATCAATTACGGGTGCCGCCGTTTCGTCAAACGTGTGTTATTTTGTTGCGATTATCATTAATTTGTGTTATATTACTAACGTAAATAAAACACACGATGGTAACTCAAATGTCAATAACGTTAATTGGTTTAGGCACGCAAGAAGGAGATTTAACGCTCTCAGCAAAGGCGGCGCTCGATAGCGCAGATAAGATTATCGCCCGCACAAAAGAGTGCGTAGGCTTTGCAAGTTTAAAAGGGTACGAGGTGGAAACGCTCGACGGCGTATATGAACGCTCCCGCAATTTTGATACGCTAAATAAAAACCTTGCAAAGGCAGTTTTAGATGCGGCTAAAGGGCAGAGCGTTTGCTATTGCGTAGACGGCGCAGTCAGCGAGGATACCGCCTGCAAAATCATTCTTGAAAAGCAAAAAGGGGTAGCCGTATGTGAGGGCGTATCCCGTATTTCGCATATAAAAAATTTGGCTAAGCTCAAGTGCGAGCAGATAACCTCGCTGTCGGCTTACGAGATAAAAACGCTTAAAAGCTGTCGTGCCGCCGTCGTGTACGATATAGACGACTTTTACGCCGCAACCGAAGTTAAATTAGTTTTATCCGACCTTTTCGGCGAAGAAAGGCAGTGCGTCTTTATCAACGGAAATACGGCGAAGAAGATGCCCGTCTACGAAATCGACAGGCAGAAGGAATACGGTTTGAGTTGTGCGGTTGCAATAGAGGAGGATGAGTTTTTAAAAAAGGAGCGCTACGACTTTGCCGACCTCGTGCATTTGGTAGAGTTGTTGCGTGCGCCCGGCGGTTGCCCTTGGGACAGGGTGCAGACCTGCGAGAGCATTAAGTCCAACGTCGTAGAGGAGGCGTACGAGCTTGAGGACGCCATAGAGCGCAAAGACGACGACGGTATTTTAGAGGAAACGGGCGATATTTTGCTTCAGGCGGCATTCCATTCGGTATTAAAGCAGGAAGAAGGCGTTTTCAACTTTGGCGACGCAATTAGCGGCAACGTTAAAAAACTCATTTTCAGGCACTCCCATATTTTCGGTGCGGATAAAGCAGCAAACGAGACAGAAGCTCTCGGCGTATGGGATAAGAATAAACTTAAAGAAAAGCATATGACTACCTTTGGCGAAAGTGTTTCGGCAGTGCCTAAAAACTTCCCTGCGTGTATGAGGGCGCAAAAGGTCGGTAAACGGGCAGGCAAGAGCGGTATGGATTTCCTATCCCCCGTATCGGCGTCCGAAAAGATTTGGGAAGAGGTCAAAGAACTCGTTGCTGCGATGCAGGCGGAAGATAATGACGCCGTATTCGACGAGGCGGGCGACGTGCTTTTTGCCGCAGTAAATACCTGCCGCCTTGCGGGGGTGGATTGCGAGGAGGCACTCCGAGCCGCAACCGACAAGTTCGTAAAACGCTTCGTCGAGTGCGAAAAACTTGTTTTAGCCGACGGCAAGAATATGACAGATTTAGATGGGTTGACCCTCGATTATTATTGGGTAAAGGCAAAAGATGCAGTTAAAAAGAATTGATATAGGCGGTATTCAAACGCCCAACAACGTATTCGTTGCGCCACTTGCGGGATATACGAATTCGCCTTTTCGGGTGCTTTGTCAAACGCTTGGCGCAGGGCTGACCTATACCGAAATGGTGTCGGCAAAGGGGCTTTGCTACGGAAGTGAAAATACTGCGGAATTACTTAAAATAACGGAGGGCTATAACGGTATTAAAGCCGTTCAGCTCTTCGGCAGCGAGCCCGATTTTATGCGGCGTGCGGCGACGAGCGAAGAGATTGCGCCCTTCGAGCTAATAGATTTAAATATGGGCTGTCCCGTCCCTAAAATCTTTAAAAACGGCGAGGGGAGTGCGTTGCTTGCGGATATTGTAAAGGCGCAAAGCCTTGTTAAAGCGGCAAAGGCAAGCGGCAAAGCCGTAACCGTAAAGTTTCGTATAGGCATAACCGAAGATAAGCTCGTTACCCGAGATTTTGCCGTCGCAATGGAGGACGCAGGCGCGGACTTGATAACTATTCACGGCAGGACGAGGGATAAAATTTATTCGGGCGGCGTCAACTTCGAGCAAATCGCTAAGGCAAAGTCGGCGGTAAAAATACCCGTAATTGCCAACGGCGGCGTTTTCAAAAGTGAGGATGCCGACGAGCTTTTAGCCCAAACGGGTGCGGACGGCGTAATGCTTGCACGGGGTGTGCTATATAATCCCTTTTTAATAGCTGAATTGACTAACACCCCCGTTTTAGATAAAAAGCAACTAATACTTAAGCAGATTGAGGACTGCTATAACGGCTACGACTACCGCTATAGTACGGTAACCCTGCGAAAAATGCTTGCAATGTACGCTAAAGGCGCACGCAACGCTACCAAGCTAAGGACTGCGCTTATTGCCTGCACTTCAAAAGAGCAGATAGTCGATTTGCTCTTCTCCGACGAATATACCGTTTAAAAAAGCATAAAAAAATCCCCGTACACTTTTAAAGTGCACGGGGTTAAAATTTTTAAAGCTAAATGGTTTCAACGTTTACGAGGTTAGAGTTGCCGCTCTTGCCGTTGGGGGTTCCGCCCGTCAAGACGATTTTGTCGCCCTTTTGAACTAAGCCCGAATCGATTGCCGCACGCTTAGCGTAGTGGAAGAGGACGTCGACAGAATAGAACTCTTCGCTCATAACGGGTAAAACGCCCCAGCTTAAGCCAAGCTTTCTAAACGCCTTTTCGTTGGTAGTCATACCGATAATGTCAATCATAGGTCTAAAACGGGAAACCGTCCTTGCCGTTCCGCCAGTCCTCGTGCAGACGACTATAACCTTTGCGCCGATGTCGTGCGCAAGCGTACAAGCCGAGTGCGAAAGCGCAGACGCAGATGAGCTGATGTGGAATTTGCTGTCCTCGATGTACGCAATGTATTCGGTATTCTTTTCAGCCTCGCAGGCAATCTTAGCCATCGCCTTGACCGCCTCGACGGGGTATGCACCTGCCGCCGTCTCGCCCGAGAGCATAATCGCAGAAGAGCCGTCGAACACGGCGTTTGCAACGTCGGAAATTTCCGCTCTCGTGGGGCGGGGGTTCTTAATCATAGATTCAAGCATTTCGGTTGCGGTAATAGAGCGCTTGCCCATTATACGGCACTTATTAATAATCGTCTTTTGAATTGCAGGCAATTCCTCGAAGGGCACTTCCACGCCGAGGTCGCCGCGGGCAACCATTATGCCGTTGCTCGCCTCTATAATGCTGTCGATGTTATTAACGCCCGCTCTGCTCTCAATCTTTGCAATGAGCTCTATATCGTCGTTCACGTCGCCGCACTCTCTTAAATAGTTGCGCACATCGATTAAATCTTGCGCCTTGGACACGAACGAACAAGCGACGAAGTCAACGCCCTGTTCAACGCCGAACTTCAAGTCCGATTTGTCCTGCTCGGAAAGGTATTCCATATCGAGCACTTTATCGGGGAAGAACATCGACTTGCGATTAGAGAGCTCGCCGCCGACTAATACCTTGCATACTACGTTGGGCTTTTCGACCTTAATTACCTCAAAGATGATAAGACCGTTATTAAGCAAAATCTTGTCGCCGGGTACCATTTGTTCGCAGATACCTGCAAAGGAAACGGATACTCTCGTCTTATCACCTATAATATCTTCGGTCGTAAAGGTAAAGGTATCGCCCTCTTTTAAGTTTACCTTGCCCTTTGCAAAAGTCTTAATTCTAAACTCGGGACCTTTCGTGTCCAACAGAATGGGGATAGGGGCTTTTTTAGCCTCTCTCACTTTTTTAATCGTCTCTATTTTTTGTAAATGTTCCTCGTGCGTCCCGTGCGAAAAGTTAAGCCTCGCTACGTTCATGCCTGCGTCGATTAACGCAGACAAAACCTCTTCGCTGTCGCTTGCGGGACCGATTGTGCAGATAATTTTCGTTTTCTTCATATATTGTACCTCGGTATGATAATAACGGGTTAGGTTTTGATTACTATTATTGTAAAATAATTCACGATAAAAATCAATAAATAATTATAAAATAGTTTTGCAAAATTGAATAAAAGATGATAAACTTATATTATCCGAGTCGGTTATACGGTTGCGGGCAAAGAAATTTGCGTGAGGAAAGTCCGGGCGTCATAGGACAGGGTGCCTGCTAACGGCAGGTGGAGGCGACTTTAAGGAAAGTGAACAGAAATATACCGCAGTGCGTTTTCGCAATGTAAGGTTGCAATGGCGAGGTAAGAGCTCACCGCAGGGACGGTAACGCCCTTGGCTAATTAAACCCCACCCGACGCAAGATTGGGATTAAGGCAGTATTTATTTACAGGGCTGTCCGTCCGTCTTAATCCGTTAACATCGCTTAAGCTTACAGGCGACTGTAAGATTAGATAGATAACCGTACACGACAGAACCCGGCTTACAGACCGAGCTCGGAAAATTTTAAGACAATCGGTATCTAACCCGAGTTAATATATAACGCAACGGCGTTGTATTATATAATACCGCTTGACTTTTCAGGCGGTTTTTTGTTATAGTATTTAAGTAAAAATGCGTAAAGCATATGCGCATTTTAAGAGGTAATATATGAAAATTTTAGTTACGGGCGGCGCAGGCTATATCGGCAGCCATACCTGCGTAGAGCTTATCGAAAAAGGTTACGAAGTCGTCGTTATAGACAACTTTTCCAACTCCTGCGAGGAGAGCGTTAAAAGAGTGGAGGAAATAACGGGCAAAAAGGCGGAGTTATACGAAGGCGACGTGCGCGACGGCAAGTTGCTCGATAAAATATTCACCGAAAATAAAATCGACTGGGTCATACATTTTGCAGGGCTTAAAGCGGTCGGCGAATCCTGCGAAAAGCCCGTGGAATACTACGATAACAATTTAAACGGCACTTTGGTTTTATTGCAGGCAATGCGCTCTCACGGCTGTAAAAAAATAGTATTTTCGTCTTCGGCAACCGTCTATGGCGACCCCGAAGTCTTGCCCTTGACCGAAGAGTGCAAAACGGGCGGTACGACTAACCCCTACGGCACGAGCAAGTACTTTCAAGAAATTATGCTTAACGACGTTTACAAAGCCGATAACGAGTGGACGGTAGTCCTTCTCCGCTATTTCAACCCCGTCGGAGCACATGAATCGGGAAGAATCGGCGAAGACCCTAAAGGCATACCCAACAACTTAACTCCTTATATTTCTAAAGTTGCGATAGGTGAGCTTATGGAGGTAGGAGTGTTCGGCAACGACTATCCTACACCCGACGGTACGGGCGTAAGAGATTATATCCACGTTGTGGATTTGGCAAAAGGTCACGTTGCCGCAATAGATAAGGTAACAAGCTCCGGCGTTTACACCTACAACCTCGGCACGGGTATCGGTTATTCGGTATTAGACGTTATTCACGCATTTGAAAAGGCTTGCGGTCACGCAATTCCCTATTCAATCAAACCGAGGCGTGCAGGCGATATCGCTGCGTGCTATGCGGACGCAAGCAAGGCGGAAAGGGAGCTCGGTTGGAAGGCTGAGCTCGGCATAGACGAAATGTGCGCAAGCAGTTGGAAATGGCAAAAGAATAACCCCAACGGCTACAGAAAATAATTAATTCAAGACAAGGTTTAACATTGAAAGAAAAAAAGAGCGGCTTTTTAGCCGTTCTTTTAGTTTGCTCAAATCAAGTTAATCTGCAAGGTGAATTATGACCTTTCCTACGTTGCTCTGCAAGGACTGAATAAAGTCGTCTTTGTAATAGGTCTTAGCTTTAATCGTCAAAACGTCGCCCTCTTTAATGATGGTAGAGCCGTTTGGTACGAATTTTTCTCCGCCTCTTTCAACCATAACGACGATTGCACCGTCCGGCCACATAACGTCTCGTATCTTCCGCTCTACCGCACTTGAATTATAGCTGACCTTGATATTTAAGGTAAAGCTCTGTGCGGGGTGCGCCGTATTTTCGTTCTCCAAAATCTCGTCGAACAGCCTGTCGTAGAGCGGTTGCGTGCGGAAAATAATTCCTATGACGTATCCCGTCGCAACGCCCAAAATAAGCGGAAGGAGGAAGGTAAACTTCCAAGTCAGCTCCAAAACGAGCACGACGCTCGTCAAAGGTGAGCGCACGATTGTCGAAAAGAACGTCGCCATACATATTATTATCAACGCACATTGATAGCCTTGTTCCATACCTAAAATTTGGCAGACGTAAGAAATCAAATAGCCCATTCCTGCGCCTATAGCGAGAATAGGCACGAGCGCACCGCTCGGCACGCCGCAACTTACGTTGACGAGCGTTGCGATAAATTTAACTACGACGGCAATTAGCACGGTTATAACGACGGGAGAGGCAAACGAGCTCACTATATCGCCCGAGCCCAACGCCTCGATAAAGTGTATGCCGCCGCCCATAGAATACCTGCTTATAAGCCCGAACGCACCCGCAAGCGTAAATGCGACGGTCAGCCCGAATATTCCCTTAAAAAACTTAAATTTTGCGGTCAGCTTTCTCAGCGTAAAGACGAGGTAATAAAACCCGATACCCGCCAAAGCTACGACGACTGCGGCAGGAATAGAATACAGGAGGAAGTATAGAGAGGTGGTGTCGACCCCGTCGAAGGAAAAGCTCGCCAAAATGGGCGTCATCGAAAGCCCCATTAAAGGGCGGAGGACGTTTCTAACGATAACCGCAACGCCGACCGACGAAAAGGCGCAGATAAACAGCTCGGGCGAAAAGCGTTTATGCGTATCTTCAAAGGCGTGAATTATACCCGCAAGCGGTGCGTTAAACGCCACCGCAAGCCCTGCGCACGCACCGCCCGAAATAAGGTAACGCCTGATAACTGCGTTGCGCTTTAAAGCGTTGCTCGTCAACGCCCCGCAAGAGCCGCCTATAAATACGCTCGGACCTTCGCACCCTGCCGAAAGCCCCATAAAAACCGATATAAGACTTGCCGCAAACATACCCGAAAGCGAGCGCAGCCACTTAAAATGAAATACGCCCCTTGCCGCACCCTCAATCTGCGGTATTCCGCTGCCGCTTATAAAGGGCAAAGCCTTTCTTATTCCGCCCGTAATTACCGCACCGAGGAACAGCGCTAAAAATAGCAGTGGGATAAAGGCGGGACGATTAAAAAAGAAATCGTAGTAACTGCGTGAAAATTCTTCCGCAAGGTTGGCGAGGGCGTTGTAAAGGGTTACGGTAACCCCGCAGAA
>JBJFAF010000169.1:0-2049 GCA_051887755.1 Candidatus Coproplasma sp. | reverse complement strand
CTTCCGCCGAAAAATTGTATAGAATACCGGGAGGCAATAAGGTAAATTTAATTAACGTAGAAGACTTGGTTTCCGACTTCGGAAACCTCGCTTTCCCCGGATATACGGTTATAAGTAAGACCTTGCTCCGCGTAACCCGAAACGCCGACTTCGATACAAGGGTTGACGACAGCGACTTGGAACACGATTTCGACTTCTCAAAATATATGAAGAGAAAGGTGGAAAACCGCTCCCGTCAAGACGCCGTAAGGGTAGAGACGGACACAAACGGCACGGCAATTCGCCCCTTCGTTTTAAAGAATTTAGACCTTAAAAAACCCTATTGCTTTAAAGCCGAACACTATATGGACTATAAGTTCCTGTTCTCGCTGGGCAAGTACTTCGACGGGGAAAAGCTCTCTACCCTCAAATATCCCCCGTTTAAGGGTAAAATAGCCGCAGACTTGCTCCCGCCCGTCAGCCTTATAGACAGGGTACGAAACGGCGATATATTCCTATCCTATCCCTACGACTCTATGGAGCCGCTTATCCGCCTTTTAAACGAGTGCGCAGAGGACGAAAGGGTAGTTTCGATTAAGATTACCATATACCGTTTAGACAACCACTCCCGCATCGTCGAAGCCCTAAAAAAAGCGAGCGAAAACGGCAAGGAAGTGACGGTGGTAATAGAGCTCTGCGCCCGTTTCGACGAGGAGAACAATATGTATTATGCAGGGGTGCTCAAGGATGCGGGCTGTACGATAATATACGGTATGCAGAATTATAAAGTCCACTCCAAAATAATATCTATTCTCCTCAACGAAGGGGGTAAGATAGGCTACATAACTCATCTTGGAACGGGTAATTACAACGAGAGTACGAGCAAGCAGTACACCGATTTAAACGTAATAACCGCCAACGAGGAGATAGGGGAGGACGGAGCGGCGTTTTTTAGAAACGTTGCAATCTGTAACACCGATTTCAACTATAAACGCCTGCTTATCGCCCCCGAAGGGCTTAAAAAGGGCTTGATAGAACATATTGACAGGCAGATTGAACTCGCCAAAGAGGGCAAAAGAGCAATAATTACCGCAAAGATGAACTCCCTGACCGACAAGGAGATGATAGATAAGCTCTGCGAGGCAGGGCAATGCGGAGTTAAAGTCAACTTAATTGTAAGGGGAATATGTTGCCTCGTTGCAGGCATACCGGGCGTAACCGACAACATTAACGTAATTTCCGTCGTGGGCAGGTTCTTGGAACATTCAAGAGTATATTGCTTTGGCGAAGGGGAGGATATGACGACCTATATATCAAGTGCCGATTTAATGACCAGAAATACAGACAGGCGAGTGGAGATTGCAACCCCCGTACTCGATAAAACCATACGGGGAAGAATTTACGGCATTTTGCAGACCATACTTGCAGACAACGTCAAGGCACGCAAAATGTTGCCCGACGGCAGTTACGCTAAAGTCGAAAACGACAATCCCCCCTTGGATAGTCAGAATTTCTTTTTAGTGAATTGAGGTGTCGAAGATAAGAAGATTTTTATATTGTAGATGGTGTTATTATGGAAGGATATGACAGAATTAATTTATCGGAATATGATATCGAAATATCGCAATATAATATGGAAATAGCGGAAAGGGAAGAAGAGCTGAAAGAAATTTATCGCAGCCAAGGCGTATCCCGTCATAAGATTTTCGTCGAGGGCGGCGGACTTATACTTCCTATAATAATTATACCGCTGTTTATCTGGATGATTACCATAGAAGAAGTAAGATTATACGGTATTGCAGGAGTAGTGTTTTGTGGTTTAGTTGCAATTTTAGCGGTTGTCGGTAAAAGATATCAGGATAATAAAATTGAACGGCTGGAACGGGAAATTTCAGAATTGAAAGAAAAGATAAGGCAAGCCGAACTGAAACATTCGCAGAATAATATCGATAATTGAATAGTAAGGGCGGATACAAATGATGTTTTATACCCGTCCGTTGTTAAAAAATTTCTCCTTAAAAGCGTAGGCGGGGCGGCGAAATACATCGCAGCTTTGCCTACGCTCTTTTT
>JBJFAF010000168.1:0-2067 GCA_051887755.1 Candidatus Coproplasma sp. | reverse complement strand
GTCAAAAAACATATCCTTTAGCACTCCTTTTAAGTCAGTTTACTAAGTTATGTTTTTTATAGGTTGTCTAAGAACAACAATAAAAAAATGTGCAAAAAAAGCACAGAAAAACGTCCGTACAGTTTTTCGTACGGACGTTTTTTTAAGTCTATAAATTCAATTAATCAAGCTCGAACGCACCCGTGTAGAGCTGATAGTACTTGCCCTTCTGCTCTAAAAGCTGTTCGTGGTTGCCTCTTTCGATTATTCTGCCGTGTTCGAGAACCATTATTGCGTGGCTGTTGCGAACCGTGGATAATCTGTGGGCGATTACGAACACCGTTCTGCCCTCCATAAGTTTATCCATACCCTGCTCGATAAGCTTTTCGGTACGGGTATCGATGGACGAAGTAGCCTCGTCCAAAATGAGCACGGGGCACTGCGAAACCATTGCCCTTGCAATTGCCAAAAGCTGTCTTTGACCCTGCGAAAGGTTGGAGCCGTCGCCCTTAATAACCGTATTGTAACCCTCGGGCAAGTGCTCTATAAAGCCGTGTGCGTTTGCAAGCTTTGCGGCGTCTATGCACTCCTCGTCGGTGGCGTCTAACCTGCCGTAGCGGATATTGTCCATAACCGTACCCGTAAACAGGTGCGTATCCTGCAAAACTATGCCGAGCGAACGCCTTAAATCCTGTTTATTTATATCACGGATATTAATTCCGTCATAGGTGATTTCGCCCGACTGAATGTCGTAGAACCTGTTGATGAGGTTGGTTATCGTCGTCTTGCCTGCGCCCGTAGAGCCTACGAACGCAATCTTTTGACCGGGCTTTGCAAACAGGGAAATATCGTGAAGAATGACCTTATCTTCGTCGTACCCGAAGGTTACGTCGTTAAAACGAATGTCGCCCTTTAAGGGGATATACACGAACGTTCCGTCTCCGTTGGGTTTCTTCCACGCCCATTCGCCCTCTGCGCTCTCGCCATGGGTTAAGGTGATGTCGCCTCCCTTGTCTTCGGGCTTTTCGTCTACCATTTCAAATATTCGCTCAGCGCCTGCAAGCGCCATAGTAATTGCCGCAAACTGCTGCGATACCTGCTGTACGGGCATATTGAACTGACGAGCGTACATCAAATAAGAGATAAGCATACCCGTCATAAGCGAAATACGGTTAACCGCATCTCCGTTCGTATAGCAATAGAGCGAAAGCAATCCCGTCTCGCTGCCGAAAGCGATTATTAATATACCAACGACGGCAACTAAAACGTACTGTATATAACCAATATTGTTGTTTACAGGTCCTAACAGGTTTGCATATCCGTTAGCCTTCTGACCGGCTTCGTAGAGCTCGTCGTTGAGCTTTTTAAAGTTTTCCCTTGCAACTCCTTCGTGGCAGAATACTTTTATAACCTTTTGACCGTTTGTCATCTCCTCCACATAGCCGTTTACTGCACCAAGAGCTTTTTGGTTTTTAACGTAGTACTTTGCCGCACCGCTGCCAATCTTTTTTGTTAAGATAAATATAAGAACTACCATTACTACTACAACTAACATAAGCGTTACGCTGTAGTAAATCATAAAAGCAAGCACTGCAACCAGGGTCAAGAATGAGGATATTAATTGAGGTATAGTCTGTGACAACAGCTGACGCATAGTATCAACGTCGTTGGTGTAAAGGCTCATTACGTCTCCGTGCGTATGTCCGTCAAAATATTTTAAGGGTAAATCCTGCATTTTCGAGAACATATCGTTACGCAACTTTTTTAACGTCCTGTTGCAGATTAGCATCATTATAAGGCTGTATGCCAAAGACGAGGCTGCGCCTATAAAGTAAACTACTGCCATTGTGATTATGTTGGGATATATTACCCCGTTCATATCAGCGTTTACGCCGTTAGCAATCAGTTCATCGGCGATATACGACACCCTCGACGCCGCTAACACGTTGGCAACCGAGGACAGCAAAACGCACACAACCACAAACGCCGTGGCAAGCTTGTTGTTTGAAAAGGCGTATTTTAGTAGCCTTGTAAGCGTTTTAATAGGGTTTTTTGCGGGTTTACCCCCGTGCATTTTGATAGGCGGCA
>JBJFAF010000167.1:0-2076 GCA_051887755.1 Candidatus Coproplasma sp. | reverse complement strand
CTAACGCATATGTCCGTATGCATTATTGTCAAGGCGTATGCCTGAAATCAACGTTGATTAAACAACGCCGTGAGCCATCATTGCGTCAGCAACCTTTTCGAAGCCTGCAATGTTTGCGCCCATAACGTAGTTGCCTTCAAAGCCGTACTTCTTAGCGGCGTCGTCCATATTGTGGTAGATATTTACCATAATGTTCTTAAGCTTTGCGTCAACTTCTTCAAAAGTCCAGAAAAGTCTGCCTGAAGACTGAGCCATTTCAAGTGCGGAGGTCGCTACGCCGCCTGCGTTTGCCGCCTTTGCAGGGAGGAACACCACGCCTGCCTTTAAGAATACGTCGATTGCGTCCAAAGTCGAAGGCATATTCGCACCCTCGCCGACGTACTTAACGCCGTTCTTAACGAGGATTTCTGCGCTCTCTTTGCTGATTTCGTTCTGAGTTGCGCAGGGAAGAGCAATATCGCAAGGAATCGTCCAAATGCCCGTGCAACCCTCGGTATACTTTGCGCCCTTAACTCTATCTGCGTATTCCTTAATTCTGCCCCTCTTGACTTCCTTGATGTCCTTAACGACGTCAAGCTGAATACCTGCGGGGTCATAGATATAGCCGTTGCTGTCGTACATAGCAACTACCTTAGCGCCCAAAGACTGAGCCTTTTCGCAAGCGTAGATTGCAACGTTGCCCGAACCAGAGATAACTACTGTCTTACCTTCAAAGCTGTCGCCACGCATCTTTAACGCCTCTTCGGTGATATATACAAGACCGTAACCCGTAGCCTCCTTTCTTGCAAGCGAACCGCCGTAGGAAAGACCTCTGCCCGTTAAAACGCCGACGTGTTCGTCACGAATTCTCTTATACTGACCGAAGAGATAGCCGATTTCCCTGCCGCCTACGCCGATATCGCCTGCGGGTACGTCGGTATCCGCACCGATATGCCTGTAGAGCTCGGTCATAAAGCTCTGGCAGAATGCCATAACTTCCCTGTCGCTCTTACCCTTAGGGTCGAAGTCGGAACCGCCCTTGCCGCCGCCGATGGGCAAGCCCGTAAGGCTGTTCTTTAAAATCTGCTCTAAGCCAAGGAACTTTATTATGGACAGGTTTACGGAAGGATGGAAACGAAGACCGCCCTTATAAGGACCGATTGCACTGTTGAACTGAACTCTGTAGCCCTTATTAACCTGTACTTTGCCGTTGTCGTCTACCCAGGGAACACGGAACATAACCACTCTTTCGGGTTCAACGAAACGCTCGAGAAGTGCCGTCTGCTCGTATTCGGGGTGTGCGTTTACCATAGGCTCGAGCGAAGTTAAGATTTCGGTTGCCGCCTGATGGAATTCAGGTTCGTTGGGATTGGTCTTTTTAAGGTTGTCTAATACCTTCTGTACATACGACATAAATTTACTCCTTTTTCTCTCATAGATTAGCCGCCATATGTCGGAAAGCGACTTCGTAATTGTATAAATCTTAGCATAAAAATATAAAATATACAAATTTTATGCAACAATTATAAGTTCAGTTTTTTTTATATTAAGTATAAGCAATACTTATATGTTATTCAATTTAAGTATCTACAGTATTATCCTGCTCTTCTTTTTGTGCGTTTTTGTCGCCGCCAAATTTATCGCCCTTTTTGCGCTTAAATTTTTTAACAAGCCAAGTCTCGACTTTGTCCTGATATTTAAACGAAAGCACTGCAAGAATTATGCATACCGCAAAGATAGCTATCCACACGGGGATTCCCCAACCTGAAAACGGAATTATCGTACCGCTGCCGAGATAGCAATACATTGCGATAATTGCAGGGCGGACGACTACGATAGTCGCCATAAAAAATGCGAAGTTCATACAGGTCAAACCTGCGACTATGCAGATAATATCGTCGGGGAAGAATGGCAAAATCTGCATCATCAAGAATAATATTTTACCTTTTTTAGATAGAATATTCGTATATTTTTCCGTTGTTTCCTTACCTGCTATCCATACGACTAAGGGTTTGCCGCAATATTTACCTAAAACGTACGCTATAACCGACCCCGTGATTGCGCCTGCCGACGCAATTAAAGTTGCGGTAAGCGGAC
>JBJFAF010000166.1:0-8575 GCA_051887755.1 Candidatus Coproplasma sp. | reverse complement strand
CTCAACGGTAAACCTATATTGAACCACGCCACTATGGCGTGGTTTTACTACACAATTAACGCCTGTACCCCGCTTAGGTACAGGCGATTTTTTTATGATTTTTAAGGACTGACAAATCATTCTTGACACAGGTATTTTTCAACGAGCAGAGCGCATTGATAAATCTTGTCCGCACAGGGGCGGCGTTTATAGTAATCGGGCGTGCGCTCTTCGGGGGTTGCGGAATTATCCTTAGGCAAAGCCGCACCGAGCAGCTCCGCACAGATGACCGAGCCGTTGTTCTCCTTAAATTCCCCCGCCATCTTTTGAATGACGGCGTAAATTTCACCCCTTAACTTCAAATCGCCAGGCTCGCCCGAGCTCATCTTCATAGAGGCGAGGACGGAAGTTGCCGCAACCGCTCCGCAGGTCAATCTCATTCTTCCCATACCGCCGCCCAAACCCTCGGCGAACTTCATAGCGGTAACGTTATCAAAGCCGAACAGGTCGGCAAATGCGCCGACTACCGATTGACTGCAATTATATCCTTGTAAAAACATCTCTCTTGCCCTATCTGCCCTTGCGCCCATAGTTATCACCTCGCTTGTATTATATCACCGCCAACGAAGATAGGCAAGCAAACGGCACGGCTATAAAAAATGACCGTTGACAAGATTTTACAGGCGTGATATAATATGGTCGTCCGCATAGGACGCAGGATAAGGTGGAGAAGAAAATGACTAAAAAAGAAAACGACGGCGGTTTAAGAGAGAGGGCCGCCTGCCTTGACGGCGTCGATGGCGAAATCGCAGAATGCGAACTGCCCGAAGTCGAAGTTGCTGCGGCAGACGCCGCTGCTCTTCAAGCCGTAGAAACGACTGACGAAGTCGAAAGCGAGGACTTAGGTACTTTAGGCGATAAGGTTGTAGACGTAGTTTCTTTAGAGAACAACGTAGAAGAAGTTTGTAAACACACCAAGCTCCCGGAGGCGGTCGTCAAGTATTTAATGGGCATAGTATACATCGCCCTGGGCGTCGTGTGTGCGGCAATTCCCCATATGATAGAATCCGTTCTTCCCTATATAGTCGGCGGGATATTAGGCGTATTTGCAATTCTGCGCTTTATCTTCGCAATGATTGACAGGGAATACGAGCACACTAATTCCAATAAGACAGCCTCGTCCATAATATTGCTCGGCGTAAGCATAATGATTATCGTCGAACACGAATGGGCACATTCGTTCATTCCCATCGTCTGGGGCGTCTGGGGGCTGTTCGAGGGTGCGCACGCCTTTAACCACGCCTTTGCCCGTATTGCAAAGCACAGGCGCTTTTTATACTTTTTGGTCAAGGGCATAACCGAAGTCGTAGTTGCGTTCCTCTTATTATACGAACCCCAACAGTACGGCGAATTACACATAATAGTTTTCGGTATTTCGCTTATTTTAGACGGTGTAGTAGCACTTCCGTTCGTACATAGATTTGTTACGAGAAGGTAAAAATGAAAGCCTCGAATTTAGATTTAATGCGTATTGCCGCCGCTTTTGACGGAGAATTTTCCCTTTCCGACTTTTCGATAGACGAGTTGGACGCCCTTGCAGGCTATATAACCGAGGACGACACGCCCGAGGATATAAAGCGAAAGTACTTTGAGTTTTACGACGACATCAAAGACAGGGTTTTAGACACGCATAAGTGGAGCGATTAAACGGCGACCTCACCGCCGCCAAAAAAAATAAATGGAGCCGTCAGCTCCATTTATTTTTTTGCGTTTATAACCGTTGCGCTTAAGGCTTTATGGGGATAGCGGATAAGCTCTTCCCCGTCCTTGCCCTCCATCTCCACGGCGCAGATACCGAAACTCTCGTAAGTGGAATAGTAATATCTGCCCGTTTGGGGACTGCAACAGGAAGAATATATCGTCTTTTCCTGACCATGCCCCACCTGACAAATGCCCGAAGGCTGAGCGACGGTGTTTAAAAGGCGGAAGTATTGAATTACCCCCTCTTCCTCGCCCTCGGTCGAAGTTGAATTCGCACAGGCGAAAGCCGCCCTTACGAACCGTGACTGCGACGACCAATCTCCGGGCAGCCCCATACCGCCCATACCCCTGCTGTATGCATTGAGCCGCACGTCGCCGCCGAAGTCGGTATTGCGCTCCGCCGCAGTTATGTTGCGATAGTTGTTCAAGCTGAAGAGTTGGTAGTCAAAGGGGGGATTGTTGGTCAAGACGCCTACGGGGTTTTCGTATATCTTTAGTCCCTCTTTAACGCACTCTACCGTTATGCACTTTTCGCCGTCGGCAACGAGCCAATGGAGTTGCGCCGTAGGCATTTCTTTACAAAATGGCGTGCCCGTAATCTCCGATTTTGCGAGCTCGTAAATCACCCCGTCGACGCTTGCGCACTTGCACATAAGATAAGGTATTAATTCATACTGCGCAATTTCCGTCTTGCCGTTGCCGCCGTCTGAATAATGCGCATTGCCGACGAAGTTCAGCCCTGCGATATAAAGCCCATTTTCGTTCATAGCGTCGTAGTACAGGGGAAAGCCGTTCATAACCTTTGCCGTACCGATAAAGGCGAAGTGATGAACGCACTTGCCTACGCCTTTAAAGTTGAAAGGAAAATTTCTCGGCGTTATCACCGCCTCTTCCCCGTAGCTGAAGTCGTAGTCAAGCGTCCTGCCGTAATAGACCCCGCCTTTGTTTATACGAATTGCCGTGCACATATTTCACCCTCCTTGCTTGAGTTAATTATGTAGTAATTTAAGAATTTATATTCTACTTTGAATTTGCAGAATTTGCGAATAAATCTTCGCCAACCTATGCGGCGACTGTTTCATTCCCGCACGCACCCAAGCGCACTCGAGCGAAAAGAGGTTTGCGATAAACAGTTCGTTATAAAAATAGCGCATTTCGCTCTCGTGTTTTTCGGGGCAAAGACTATAATACGCCTTTTTATAGCAGTTTAAAAGCAACAAGTCGAGCTTTTGGTCCAAAAAAAGCTTTATGTAATCGGCGTGCGTCTTAAAATTTTCCAACGCCGTAACTATTATTCTATAGGTACTTAAATCGAGCGGGCGTTCCTCCTCGATTTTTGCAACCGTATTTTCAAAGACGGTCAGTATATAGTCCTCAATTACGCTCTCCTTACTCTCGTAATTTCTATAAAACCCCATTCTGCTCACGCCCGAGCGGGTTATTATCTCCGTAATCGTTATTTTATCGAACGGCTTTTCCTTCATAAGTGCGAAAAGAGCCTCTCTAATGCACTCCCTTACGAAAATATTGAGTTTATTTTTTCTTCTTTCGTGATACACTTCTATACCTCTCATCACACTTTAATAAACTTATGCGAATAAAATTTGCCTTTAAAGACCGTTAGTGCTATGATATATGACAATTGTATCACTTTAAAAATATTTTGCAAGCAAGTTTATGCTAATAAGGAGTTTTAATGATTAAAATAATCACGGACGGCGCATCGGATATATCTGTCGACGCCGCAAAAGAGCTTAACGTCAGGGTAATTCCCATCAAGGTCAACTTCAGCGGTGAGGAATTTATCCCCGGAGAAAACCTCTCTAACGAAGAATTCTACGCAAAGCTTAATGCGGCTAAACAACTGCCCACCACCTCGCTTATCAACGAAACGCTCTATCATGACGTAATTGAAGAGGAACTCAATAACGGCAATCAGGTATTCGTTATGGCGCTTTCCTCTAATCTGTCGGGCTCTTATGCGGCGCTTGAAAGGGCGGTTAAAGAGATTAATTCGCCCTCTGTCGCAATCTGCGATACGCTTGCCGTAACCGTTTGCCAACAGCTTTTGGTAAGGGAAGCGGTAAAAATAGCAGAAGGCGGCGCAAGCTTAGCCGAGCTTAAAGAAAAGGTCGACGCTTTAAAAGAAAAGGTGCGCCTACTTGCAATCGTCAACGACGTAACCAACCTCGTAAAAGGCGGAAGACTTTCGGGTGCGGCGGGTTTTGCCGCATCCGTGCTTAAAATCAAACCCGTCGTAACCTTACGAGACGGGCAGGTAAAAGCCTTGAGCAAGTCTGTTGGCGTAAGGCACGCAACTGAGACGATAGTTAAGGCGATTGAAAACGTAGACGAGGACAGAGAAACGTGTTTCGGTCATTCCGACTGCCCCGAACGCCTTGCCGAATTTATGGCGGCTGTCAAGGCTAAAACGGTCATCAAGACGGACGTGATTTTCGAGCTCGGTCCCGTCGTCGGTACGCACGCAGGGCAGGGCTGCGTGGGCGTCGCCTATTTTGAAAAATAAGAGTAAATTTAACTAAAGGAAAAAGTTATGATTAAAAACGTCAGCGTTAGGCTTATATTTCAAGTTATCTACTGCACGCTTGCGGTAATAGGGTTTATGAGCAGTTTAGGCTATTTTTCTAAGTCGTTCAACGGCAACTTCTACGTTTATTACACAAACTTAAGCAACTATATATGTATGGGCTTTATGGCGTTTACGCTCGTCTATACGGTTAAAAAGGCGTTAAAAAAAGAGGACGGCACGCAGAGCGTTGCCCCCGCCTTTAGGTTTACCTGCAACATTTTAATTCTCGTGACCTTTTTGGTCTACAATATCTTGCTTGCAAAGGACAACACGGCAAGCGAATACTTCCTGTCCTTAGGCAATTTGATTATGCACCTTATCCTGCCCATAATGTTTATCACCGACTGGGTACTCTTTTACGAACACGGCAAGACGAAGTGGTACTACCCCCTTCTATGCGTAATAATGCCTGCGGTTTACCTTGCGTTTATCTTTATCCGCTCGGCTATACTACCCGCCGACACGACTGCGTTAGTCTATCCCTACTTCTTCCTAAACGTCGAAAAGTTAGGCGTCGGCGGTGTTACCTGTTGGATATGTGCGCTCGTGGCAATATTCATCTTGATAGGCTATTTGGTCTTCCTTGCAGACAATTCAAAAAAAATAATCGCCGCATATAGGCTGAGAAAGCAAAAGAAGGGCGAAAAGAACGATAACTAAACTTTAATTTACAAACACCGCCGACCGAAAATAATTCGGTCGGCGGTGTCTTTTTTATTTTAAGAAGAAAATAATGAAACTACGTTTTTAAAACTCCACGGTAAATTTACTGCCCTCGCCGAGCTTGCTGTCTACGCTGATATTCCAACCCGACTTACGGCAGATTTTTTTGACGACGGCGAGCCCTAAGCCGAAACCGCCGTTCTTGCCGCCGTGAGATTTATCCACGGTAAAGAAACGGGAAAAGACTTTGTCTAAATTCTCTTCGGCGATGCCTATGCCCGTATCCTCTACGGTAAGCCCGCTGTAGTTTAAAGTTACGGTTATACTGCCGCCGTCCTTATTGTACTTAATGGCGTTGCGTACTAAATTCCCGAACACCTCGCTAAGCCGCTCGTGGCGGGACATAACGATTACTTTTTCGTCTATATTTTCGACGACGGTTATATTGCGCTTATCCGCCTCGGGCTTAAGCGCCTGTAAAATCTCCTTTGCCAATGCGGAGAAGTCCACCTCGTAAGCGGGCAAATCGTCGCTGTCTATTTCACTGTAATTTATTATGCAGGCAATTAAATTCGTAAGCCTTTCGCTCTGTGCGAGAATGGTATTATACGCAATTTTTTGTTGCTCCTCCGTCATGCCGCCTGCGCTCAAAAGCTCGGCGTAGCCGTGTATAGAGGTCAAGGGGGTGTTCATCTCGTGCGTGACGTTGGATATAAATTCGTCCTTCGACGCCCTCGCCTTTTCCAAAAGCTCCTTTTCGGAACGGATTTCATCCATCTGCCTTTGGATATTGCGGTTCCTCTCGTTTAAAATATCTGCGACCGACTCAAGTTCGGAATACTTCGTCGTGACCGAGCTGTTTGCCGCCGCTTCTGAAGCAAGCTTTTTGACGGGGTTTAAAATAAAGTGCGTAGCCACGAAAGCGAGTATCATACACAGCACAATCATCAAGCCCGCAAACATCGCAAACTGCGGCAGTATGCTTACGAAAATGCTCCAGTCCGAATCGGTAAAGACGGCGATGCGCACTAAGAAATTGTCGTCGAAATTCTTGCAGTAATACACCATATTCTTGCCGAGCGTGGAGCTTGAGCGAACCGCAAAGCCCTCGCCCTTTAATACTGCGTCCTTAATCTCCTGCCTGTCGGAATGATTTTCTTCCAACTCGCCCGCCTCGCTATCAGCAATGACGTTGCCGTGTACGTCCATAAACGTAACTCTCGCCCCGTTGAGCTGTGCGGAAAAGGCGTCCGCACCCGATTTATCTAAGGTATATTCGGCGGTGTATTCGTTCATATACACCTTTAAATAGTTCTTGCTCTGGTCGATTGAAGAGTTGTAATAGACTTGAGTTGCGCCTATGCCGAATATAAGCACGCCGAGTAGCGCTATGCCTAACGATAACAGCCAAATTCGCCACCTCATAATTTATACCCCACTCCGAAAACGGTTTCAATCTTTACGCCCAACTTGCGCAGACGGGCGACGTGATTGTCCAGCGTCCTCGTTTCGCCCGTATCGTATCCCCATACTTCGTTCAACAACTTTTCACGAGATAAGACCTTGCCCGCATTCTGCATAAGCACCTTTAACAGTTCGTACTCCTTTTTCTTTAATGCGGCGGGAACGCCGTCGATTTCGCAGTCCATCGTCTCGGTATTAAGCTTTATATTGCCCACGGTAAGCACGCTGTCTCGCTGTTTTTTGCGCAGCCTTGCGTTTACCCTTGCGGTAAGCTCTAACACCGAAAAGGGCTTGGAAACATAGTCGTCTGCACCCATATTAAGCCCGTTTACCTTGTCCTCCTCCTTGCTCATAGCAGAGAGCATTATGCAGTCGACTTCGGCGTAGTTTTCCTTGATATGCTTTAACGCCTGCAAGCCGCTGCCGTCGGGCAGCATTATATCTAAAAGAGCCACGTCGGGCAGTTCTTCGGATAAAGACGCAATAAACGCCTTTAAGGTTGAAAAAGCCTTAACGGTCAAACCGTTCATTTCAAGGGCGACTTTCACAAGTCCGCTGATGCTCTCGTCGTCCTCTAAAATAAATACCTTGCCTTTCATAAAAACTCCTTTACGTCAGTACCGCCATAAGCACGGTTCCGACGGTTAAAAGCGCCAGCCCTATCCACGCCTTAGCCGACAGCTTTTCCTTAAAGAATATAACCGAAAATATTACGGTTATAAGAATGCTGAGTTTGTCGATAGGCACGACCACGCTGACCTGACCGTGCTGTAT
The DNA here is from genome assembly GCA_051887755.1 of Candidatus Coproplasma sp. GTDB lineage: Bacteria > Bacillota > Clostridia > Christensenellales > Borkfalkiaceae > Coproplasma. Next base: position 1,344 of record JBJFAF010000166.1, on the reverse strand, counting down.
TGCGTAGTAATAGCAAAGCCAACTTGCGCCCGTGGCGAGCCCCGATAAAATTAAAAACAAAACGTGCTTGAACTTAAGCTCTTTAACGCACTTCGTCTCCCTCTTAAAAAAGACGATTATCCACGCCATAACGAGCACCACGCAGGTACGAATCGCCGTGGCGAGGTTTGAATTAACCCCCTCTATGCCCACCTTGGCAAGTATGGAGGTTGCGGCGGCAAACACCGCTGACAGCAGGGCGAATATAAGCCAGACGAATTTGCTCCTCTTCTCTTCGCCGTCGCCCTTTTTAAAATCTATCATAAGGAAAGTGCCTACGCCGATAGCCGCAAGGCATAAAAGCTTTATCCACCACTTGCCCCGCTCCTCGGGGAAGATGATTATCGCAAGCAGTACGGATAAAATTACGCTTGATTTATCGACGGCGGCGACCTTGGAGACCTCGCCTAAGGACAGCGCCTTAAAATAGCATATCCAACTTGCGCCCGTAGCTAAGCCCGAAAGAATGAGGAATATAAGCGACTTAATGCTTATTTGTCCAATTCCGTGGTATGCGCCCGATATAAACACGATTGCCCAAGCAAACACCAACACTACGGTAGTGCGCACCGCCGTCGCCACGTTGGAGTTGGTATCTTTTAGCCCGACTTTAGATAGGATTGCCGTTAAAGCCGCAAACACGGAGGAGAGCACTGCCGCCGCTATCCACATAGAAAAACACCTCGTAAGATTAAACCTACTACGGTTTAATTATATCACGCCGAACGCCGTACGCAATAATTTGACGAATATTTTATTCTATTATTTGCAATTAACCGAAACGCCCGTTGATATAGTCGTCCGTGCGCTTGTCTACGGGTGAGGAAAAAATCTTCTTCGTCTCGTCCATCTCTATCATCTCGCCCAAAAGGAAGTATGCGGTGTAGTCTGCAATACGGAACGCCTGCTGCATATTGTGCGTTACCATTATAACCGTCATATTCTTTTTAAGCTCCAGACACAGCTCTTCAATCTTGCCCGTCGAAATGGGGTCGAGAGCGCTCGTCGGTTCGTCCATTAAAAGAATTTGCGGCTGAACGGCGAGCGCACGGGCAATGCAAAGCCTCTGTTGCTGACCGCCCGAAAGCCCTAAGGCAGACTTTGTCAACCTATCCTTGACTTCTTCCCACATAGCTGCGCCCTTTAAAGAGTTTTCTACGATTGAATCCAACTCGTCCTTCTTTCTTATGCCGAAAGTCCTCGGACCGTAGGCGACGTTGTCGTACACGCTCATAGCGAGGGGGTTAGGTCGCTGAAACACCATACCCACGTTCTTTCTTAAACGGGGCAAATCGCACTTTTTAT
>JBJFAF010000165.1:0-8587 GCA_051887755.1 Candidatus Coproplasma sp. | reverse complement strand
TTTTTATGGTAGAATTTCACGCAACGACGATTTGCGGCGTAAAAAAGGACGGTCAAACGGCAATCGCAGGCGACGGTCAGGTTACGATGGGCGAAAATGTTATCTTTAAAAACAGTGCGGTCAAGGTGCGCAGAATTTATGGGGGCAAGGTCATTTTGGGCTTTGCGGGCTCGGTGTCAGACGCCTTTTCCCTTTCGGAAAAGTTCGAGGGTATGCTGAATAAGTTCTCGGGCAACCTTATGCGCTCTGCGGTAGAGCTTGCCGAGCTTTGGCGAGACGATAAGATGGGCAGAAAGTTAGAGGCGCTTATGATTGTAGCCGATAAGGACACTATGCTCATCGTTTCCGGCACGGGCGAAGTGATTGAACCCGACGGAGGTATAGCTGCAATAGGTAGCGGTGGAAACTATGCGCTTGCGGCAGGGCGTGCCTTAATTCAAAACACGGATTACACCGCCGCAGAGATTGCGCAAAAGTCACTCAAGATTGCGAGTGAGATTTGCGTGTTTACGAACGACAACATAAAGGTAGAAGTTATTTAAAGAACGGGGGCTTTTCATATATACTTCGCGTGAGTATCGTTGCCTTTGCGTTTTGCCTTGGTCATTTACGTTTTAGTAAACTCCCTGCGGCAAATCCGCAGGCGCCTGCTCTTGCTCGCATCTATGAAAAGCCGCATACCCGAATAAGGTGAAAATGATTTAAATTCTCACCGCATTTCAAATTTATAACGACGGGAGTACAAAAATGGATTTAACACCCAAACAAATCGTACACGAATTAAATAAATATATCATCGGTCAGGACGAGGCGAAAAAGGCGGTTGCAATAGCTTTAAGAAACCGTTACCGCCGCTCTCAGCTCTCGGCTGAATTGCAGGAAGAGGTTACGCCTAAGAACATCATTTTAAAAGGTCCTACGGGCGTTGGTAAAACCGAGATTGCCCGCAGGCTTGCAAGGTTGGTTAAAGCCCCCTTTTTAAAGGTGGAGGCGACCAAGTATACCGAAGTCGGCTATGTAGGGCGTGACGTCGAGAGTATGATAAGAGATTTAGCCGAGTGCGCTATCCGCCTCGTCAAGGAGGAAAAGACGCAGGAGGTAAGTTATAAGGCGACTGCGATTGCAGAAAGGAGAATAGCCAACGTCTTAGCGGAATCTATGAAGGCAGAGCGAGGCGAAACGTCTAAAGATTTATTCGTTCAAAACCTTATAGACGGCATTCACGCAGGCAAGTACGACACCAACGTAATCGAGATTGAAGTTGCCGACAACCCTAAGCCTTTAGAGCTTTCACCCGGTCAAGGTGCGGCAATCGACTTGGGCTCTATATTCAGCGGTTTAGGTATGGACAAAAAGAAGAAACGCCGTATAACCGTCAAAGAAGCTAAGAACCTGCTTATCGCCGAGGAGGCGGATAAGCTTATCGATAAGGATGCGGTCACCGAGGAGGCTATCCGCCGCGCAGAAAACGACGGCATAATCTTTATCGACGAAATCGACAAAATCGCAGGCAAGGGCAATCAGGGCGCAGACGTATCGAGAGAGGGCGTTCAGCGCGACATTCTGCCCATAGTCGAAGGCAGTACGGTTATGACTAAGTACGGTCCCGTCCGCACTGACTACATTTTATTCATTGCGGCAGGTGCGTTCCACGTCAGCAAGGTGGAAGATTTAATCCCTGAACTTCAGGGCAGGTTCCCCATTCAGGTAGAGTTAAAGAGCCTTACTAAGGAAGATTTTATCTCCATCCTGACCCAGCCCCAGAACGCAATCACAAGGCAGTATGCAGAGCTACTTAAGGTCGACAATATCGATTTGCAGTTTACGCCCGACGCTATCGAAAAGATTGCGGAAATTTCCGTCGACATCAACGCCACCAGCGAGGACATCGGCGCAAGGCGTCTGCACACCGTTATGGAACACCTTTTAGAGGATATTTCATTCAACGCAGGCGGCAACGATTACCCCGTAATCACCGTGGAAGTCAACGCAAAGTACGTTGAAGACCACCTTGCAAACATCTCCAAAAACCGTGATTTAAAGAAGTATGTGCTTTAATAAAAGAGGAAAATAATGAACATTTCAGTACCCAAGGGAACCAAGGACGTATTGCCCGAAGATTCATATAAATGGCAGTTTATCGAAGAGTGCGCAAGGCAGACTGCCAAGGCGTTCAATATCCGTGAAATCCGCACTCCCGTGTTCGAACATACCGAGCTGTTTTTAAGGGGCGTAGGCGAGACTACGGACGTAGTAACTAAAGAGATGTACACCTTTGAAGATAAGGGCGGCAGGTCTATAACCTTAAAGCCCGAAGGCACTGCCGGTGCGGCGAGAATGTTTATCGAAAACGGTCTTGCAAATCAGCCCCTGCCCTTAAAGGCGTTCTATATCACGCCTTGTTACCGCTACGAACGCCCCCAGGCAGGCAGGCTTAGAGAATTTCACCAATTCGGTATAGAGGTATTCGGCTCGGCTCAGCCCGAGTGCGACGCAGAAGTTATCTTCGCCGCATCGACCTTTTTAAATAAAATCGGCGTAAAGAGCACGAGATTAGAGCTTAACTCAATCGGCTGTAAGAGCTGCCGTGCCGAATACAACAAGGCGCTTAAAGATTATTTCCGCCCCCACCTTGACGATATGTGCCCGACCTGTAGGGAGAGGTTCGATAAAAACCCACTCCGTATGATAGACTGCAAGGAAGAGGGGTGTAAAAAGATTACGGCGAACGCCCCTAAGATTTTAGATTACCTTTGCGACGACTGCAAATCGCACTTTGAAAAGGTCAAGTCGCTTTTAACGGGTTTGGGCGTTGAATATACCATTAATCCCGACATAGTAAGGGGTTTAGACTATTACACCCGTACCGTATTCGAATTCGTCTCCACCGATATCGGCGCACAGGGCACGGTCTGCGGCGGCGGCAGATACGATAAATTAATCTCCGAATTAGGCGGCGGCGAAGTGCCTGCAATCGGCTTTGCGGCAGGGCTTGAAAGATTGATTTTATTAATGGACAATACGTCCGTACCCTTCTCCGAAAAGCCCGTACCTGCAATCTATATCGGTGGTATGGACGATAACAGCCGCCAAAAGGCGTTTGCGCTCACCTGCTCCCTTCGCCAAAAGGGCGTTGCGGCTGAGTGTGATTTAATGAACCGTTCGGTCAAGGCACAGCTTAAATACGCTGATAAGTGCGGTGCAAAGTACGTTGCCATAATCGGCGAAACCGAGCTTGAAAGCGGCAAAGTCGATATCAAGAAGATGGCGGACGGTACGAAGGAAAATATATCCCTTGCGGATATATGCGAGTATATCGGGAAAAATAATTAATAAGGAGAATTAGAAATGATTGAAAAGATTGACGCAAAGAAGTTTGACGAGCTTATTTCAGGCGAAACGCCCGTCGTATGCGATTTTTACGCAGATTGGTGCGGACCTTGCAAGATGCTTGCGCCCGTTTTGGACGAGCTTTCGGACGTGTACGCAGGCAAGGCGAATTTCGTCAAGGTGAACGTGGACGAAAATATGGAGCTCTCTATGCGCTACGGCATTATGAGTATTCCCTTCGTCGGCGTATTTAAAAAGGGCGAAATGGTGGATAAGTCCATAGGCTTTATGCCCAAGAGCGAGGCGGACGGCTTTATTAGCAAAAACCTTTAAGGCGTCGTTAGTTAATTTCAATATCAAAGGCGGTGTGTGTAAAATTTTTGCATTACCGCCTTAATTTTTTTATTAAATGCTTGTATAATATTCGTTAATATGTTAAAATAATTGCATAATTATAAATTTTACGAATTTTACGGAGTATAAAATGATAGATATTTCATTGATTGAGCAGACCGACCCCGAAGTTGCCGAAGCGTTAAAGCTTGAACTTTCCCGTCAGCAGGGAAATATCGAGCTTATTGCAAGCGAAAACTTCGTATCCCCCGCAGTGCTTGCCGCCGCAGGCAGCCATTTGACGAATAAGTATGCAGAAGGCTATCCTGCACACCGCTACTACGGCGGCTGTCAGTTCGTGGATATTGCCGAAGATTTAGCCCGTAACCGCCTTAAAGAGATTTTCGGCTGCGAATACTGCAACGTTCAGCCCCACTCGGGCGCAAGCGCTAACCTTGCGGTGTTCTTTGCAATGTTACAGCCCGGCGATACCGTTATGGGTATGAACCTTGCTCACGGCGGACACTTATCTCACGGCTCGCCCGTCAATATTTCGGGTAAGTATTTCAATATCGTCCCCTACGGCGTAAGCAAGGACGACCAGAGAATTGACTACGACGAGATGGAAAAGATTGCCTTAGAGTGCAAGCCTAAGCTCATCGTGTCGGGCGCAAGCGCATACCCCAGAGTAATCGACTTTAAGCGTATACGTGAAATCTGCGACAAGGTCGGCGCATATATGATGGTGGATATCGCCCATATAGCAGGCTTGGTTGCGGCAGGACTTCACCCTTCCCCCGTGCCCTATGCGGACTTCGTAACGACCACTACCCACAAGACCTTAAGGGGTCCCCGCGGCGGCGTTATAATGTGCAAGGAAGAGTACGGCAAGGCAATCGACAAGGCGATTTTCCCCGGTATACAGGGCGGACCTTTAATGCACATAATTGCGGCTAAGGCAGTCGCTTTCAAGGAAGCGTTGACCCCCGAATTTAAGGAATATCAGGCGCAAATCGTCAAGAATGCCGCCGCTATGGCAGACGAGTTCAACAAGCTCGGTATAAAGATGGTTTCGGGCGGTACGGACAACCACTTAATACTTTTAGACCTTACCGACAAGGGTATGACGGGTAAAGAGCTTGAGCATATGTTGGACGAAGTGCATATCACCGTAAACAAGAATGCAATACCTTTCGATACGCAAAAGCCGTTCGTTACCAGCGGTATAAGGATAGGTACTCCCGCAATGACCACGAGGGGTATGAAGGAGAACGAGGCGCACAAGATTGCAAGCCTTATTGCAGAAGTTATCGAAAAGAAGGAAGAGTCTTTCGAGCACGTCACCGCAGAAGTGGCAAAGCTATGTCAGGCGTTCCCCCTTTATGCAGACTGCGTAAAGTAAGCTTGAGAGCATCCATAAAAAGTTAAAATTAGCAAAGCGCAACCGTGAGTTGCGCTTTATTTATTAATAAGCACGCAAAAAGCGGTTGTTATTTTCTAAATGCTACCGTATAATAGAAACATAGAATTCATTTACAAAAGGAGAGAAATATGTCGTTTGCAGACAATTTACAGTATTTGCGTAAAAAGAATAAGATTACTCAGGAAGACTTGGCGGAAAGCTTAAACGTTTCCCGTCAGTCGGTGTCTAAGTGGGAGACGGGCGAGGCTTACCCCGAAACGGACAAGCTCATAATTTTATGCGATAAGTTCGGCGTGACCTTAGACGAGCTTTTAAGGGGCGACGTAACCAAAGAGGCGGAAGAGATTACGAACGAGCAGGAAGAAAAGACGGAAGCGGTCAAGGAAGTGGGGTCGGAAAAGCAAAATTGCGGCGCATGCGACAGGGCAAGCTGTGCAGGCTGCGACGGGCATATGCACAGCAAAAAAACCGTAATCGGTGCGGCTATATCTTCAGCGACTATGACCGTTTGCGCAATAATATATCTTTGCGTTGGGCTTACCATAGGCTTATGGCACCCGACCTGGCTCGTATTTTTAGGCGGCGTACTCGTATGCATCTGGTCGGGCGGACTTTTGGAAGACGAGTCGGGCAAGTCCAAAAAGGAAAAAATCGGCGGCTTGACGTGCGGTACGATTATGGTTTCATCGGCGATTATCTTCCTTTCAATCGGCTATATCTGCGGCATCTGGCACCCCACCTGGATAGTGTTTATAATCGGTGGGGGTATCTGCGGCGTTATCGGTGCGATTACGAGTAAAAAGCAATAAAAGTTTTCACTGAAATTTTACTTTTCAATTATTGAAAAATATTAAACAAAATGGTATTATATCTTTGTGAATTGATTAATATTAACAAGGTATAATAGAATTATGAAGATTAAAATTACGTCGGATTCAACCTGCGATTTGGGGCAGGAGCTTATTTCAAAATACGATATAGGTATTTTCCCCCTTACCGTCATTTTAGGCGATAAGAGCTATAAGGACGGCGAAATTGCGCCTAAAGACATCTTTAATTTCGTTGCGGAGACGGGCAATCTGCCTAAGACTGCGGCGGGCTCGCTTGAAGGCTATACCGAGTATTTTGAAGAGAGCTTAAAGGGATACGACGCACTTATTCACTTTAATATTTCATCTCTCGCATCGTCAAGCTTTAACGCAGCAAGCAAGGCGGCGGAAAGCTTTGGCGGCAGAATCAAAGTTATAGACAGCCGTGCCCTTTCTACGGGGCAGGGGCTCTTAGTGCTTAAGGCGTGCGACATGGCGGCGGAGGGCAAGCCTGCGGAGGAGATTGAAAGCGAGATAAACGCTTTAAGGATAAAGGTAAACACCTCTTTCGTACCCGACAGCTTGGAGTATCTGCACAAGGGCGGCAGGTGTTCGCTTGCGGCTATGTTGGGCGCAAAGGTGTTAAAACTGCACCCTATGATTTGCGAAAATGCCGACGGTCAGCTCATTGCCAAAAAGAAATATATGGGCAATATGGAGAGGTGTATCCGCACCTATATCGCCGATTTAAAGGTACAGTACCCCTGCTACGATAAGACAAGGGTCTTTATCACTCACAGCACGGCGGATAAGGAACTCGTAGAGCTTGCCAAACAGTTAGTTAAGGAAAATTTCGAGTTCGACGAAATGATAGAGACGGTTGCGGGCAGTATAATAACCTCGCACTGCGGCAGGAACACTCTCGGCGTTCTATTTATATGTAAATAAATTTGGTTGGCGAAAAATAAGAGCCGTCGTTAAAAATACGACGGCTCTTATTTTTACCTAAAAAAGTTAAAAGCACGGCTATCGTCTCGTTTCGACGGCTGTCCGTTTTTTCGGACTATGCAGAGTTTTATTGTTCGGAATTCTTTCCCGTTCTGCTTACAGGATATCTTTGCGGGCAATCGGTCAAGCCGAGCAGGTAGTCGACGCTCGTGTCGTAAAAATCTGCAAGTCGGATGAGCACCGACGTGGGGATATCGTTCTCGCCAGTTTCGTATTTTGAATATCCCGTCTGCGACATATTGAGATAATGTGCCACCTGCGTCTGATTTAAATCTTTATCTTCTCTTAAATCGCGTATTCGCTTGTACATTAAAAGGCTGTTTTCCTCCGATTCTATAAATAAATTATTATGTTAGACTAACATAATTTTGCCAAAACACTTGACAATTAACCTGTTTTAGGTTAAACTCATATCAATAGACGACAAAATTCGTCAAAAAAAATTTTTTATGGAGGTTTCTATGGGAAAATATGTTGAAAGTAATTTGGGCAAAAACGAAGTAATTATCAAGAAGGCAGACCGTAACGGGTTGTTCCTTCTTGGTGCGTGGATTAAGGGTATCTTGCTGTGCTGGATGTTGCTTATTCCCACAATCAAGGCGATTATTGCGACCGTACAGTTCAGCCATGTAGAGCTTGCGATAACCAACAAGCGTATTGTAGGTAAGAGCGGCGTTTTAAATACGAAGGCGATGGATTCTCCCCTTAACAAAATTCAGAACGTTTCGGTTTCTCAGCCTTTCTTCGGCAAGGTTTTCAATTACAGCACTGTTAAAATCAATACCGCTGCAGGCGAATATACGTTCAGCGCAATAAAGAACGGCGACTCTTTCAAGAATATGATTCTTGCTCAGCAGGACGCATATGAAGAGGAGAGAATAGCTCAGCAGGCGAGCGCTATGGCTAACGCAGTGGCAGGCGCAATAAAGAAATAACTTCATGACTTCTCCTTTATATTTGAGTTGTGAAGAAAAGGTGATAATGCGGGCAAAGATAAGCAAGGCAGCCATTATTGGTGAATGGCTGTCGGCTCCCTGCCTGCTTATCACCTTTATTTTAATTACCGTAATTCCCGTTTCAGCTCAGATTTTCGGAAATACGCAGATTAAAAACCAAATCTGCGAAATACTCGGGGTTGAATCTCCCGACTTTTCAGATATGTGGAGGGAGGGGGTTCGCTTAATCGCTTTGGGAATTCCGTCGTTTATTTACGGCTTAACGATTTTTCTTATCTGCGTGCTCGTTACCGTCTGGTTGGTTATATGCCTGATTTCCACTCGCAGACACTTACGTTACAGCCTTACCCTTACGGATAAACGCATAATAGGCAAAGACAGAAATGCAGAGATTATAGCTGAATGGAAGGACGTTATGGATTTATACGTCAGTCAAAGCATATGGGGCAAACTGTGTAAATTCGGCACGGTTACTTTATATACGTCGGTCGGCGCAGTTACCGTGCGCACTGTATGCGACCCGTTTGCCATTCGCAGGTTATGCTACGAAAAAATCGGTGCGAAAAGCTTTTGAAGGTATATTAAGTTTTATAATTCGTTCAAACTGCGCCTAAATTAAAGCGCATAGCGCAACTTTACCCGTTTACACGCTTGACAAACGGCGTTTATGCGTTTATAATTTAATCAAATTTAAGTTATTCTTTGGGGCGGGGTGCAATTCCCCACCG
>JBJFAF010000164.1:0-2097 GCA_051887755.1 Candidatus Coproplasma sp. | reverse complement strand
GATTATACGGCGAGAAAGGATACCAACATAGTATTAGGCGAGTTCGTGCTTGCAGTCGGCAACCCCAGCGGCGTAAACAATATCGTAACCTACGGCGAAACGATAGGCTGGGCGAAAATCGGCAACGTAAGCTATAACGTACTCCACCACAATGCGCTTATCAACCCCGGCAACAGCGGCGGCGCACTCTGCGATATAGACGGCAACCTCTTGGGCTTAAACACTTGGGGCAACCAAAATACAGACGACGACAACTACTGCGTACCCCTTAGCAAAATCAACGAATTTATAGACGCCTTCCACGAGAGCCAGAACATGTCTAATGCGGCATAAACGGGGGTAAGAGATATAATTCATCAAAAATTGACGAACTAAAAGCGGTCTTATGAACTAAGTCATAAGACCGCTTTTAGCAACAGAAAAAATAAGTGTATTCCTTTTAAAAACAATTACCCGCAACGCTTTTAAGCGGTTCGTTCTTTACGCCGCTCAATGCGAATATATTCGAACAAATTGACCATAATCAGTATACTTTAGTATTTTAAAAATGTCAATTATATCTTATACAATGGTAAAAAGATAATTTACAGGTATCAAAATGCTAAACGAGAAGATTAAAGAATTACGAAGTTCATTCGGAATAAGTCAGGTAGAGCTTGCAAAACAGCTTGGCGTAAGCAAGCAATGCGTTTCCAACTGGGAGAACGACAACGTTCAGCCCTCGGTGGAGATGCTCGTTCAGATTGCCCGTTACTTTAACGTATCCACCGATTATCTGCTCGGGCTGGACTGCAAGGAAACGATTGACGTCTCGGGCTTGAGCGAGGCGCAAAAGGCGCACGTCAAGCTTATCGTAAAAGATTTGACTAAAGAATAGGCTTAACGCTATCAAAACGCAATTTAAAAAGGTGTTTCCTCGGAAACACCTTTTTTCCAACTTATTTTAAATTAGTTCTTCTTCATAGCGGCAACCTGTTTTGCCACTTCTTCGGACAAGTCTTCCTGTCTCTTTTCAATGCCTTCGCCCATCGTCCAACGAACGAAACGAACGACCTTGAACTTGCTGCCGATGACCTGACCTACGGTCTGAGAATCGTCCTTTACGAAAGCCTGCTTTAAGAGGCAGTTTTCGGAATAGAACTTGCCCATCTTACCCATAACGATTTTTTCAAGAATTTCCTTGGGCTTGTTCTTATTCTTTTCGTCGTTCTGCATCTGAACGAGCATTATTTCCTTTTCCTTGTCAAGTACGGACTGAGGAACTTCTGCGTCGGTAACGTAGGAAGGATTGCTTGCGGCAACCTGCAATGCTACGTCGTGGAGGGTCTCTTCACAGCCCTCTGCGCAGTCTACAGCCTCTACCATAACGCCGACCTTGCCGCCCATATGGATATAGGTTTCAATCTTGCCCTCGGTTTCGAAAATAACGAACCTGCGGATAGCAATCTTTTCGCCGATGACTGCGGTTGCGTTGGTAATGTAATCTTTAACGGTAATACCGTCGATTGTGCAAGCGAGCAATGCGTCTAAGTCTGCGGGCTTTTCGTCTGCAACGACCTTAGCAACGCTCTTAACTATAGTGCGGAACTTGTCGCCGGAAGAAACGAAGTCGCTTTCGCAGTTGATTTCCAAAAGCACGCCGACCTTGCCGCAGGGGCAAACGTATGCGCCTACTGCGCCTTCTGCCGCAACCCTGCTCTCCTTCTTAACGGCTTTAGCAATGCCACGTTCCCTTAAAAGCTCTGCGGCTTTCTCCATATCGCCGTCAGCGTCGGTCAAAGCCTTTTTGCAGTCGAGCATACCTGCGCCCGTCTTATCTCTTAACGTCATTACGTCTTTAGCGGTAAATGCCATAATAAATCTCCTATGATTAATTTACTTTAAATTACTCTTCTGCAGACTCTTCTGCGTTAGCGACTACTTCTTCGATAGAAGTTGCCTCTTCTGCGGGAGCATCTTCCTCTACGGAATAAGCCTCGCCCTGATTAGCCTCGATAACTGCGTTTGCGATAACGCCCGTGATGAGCTTAACGGCGCGGATTGCGTCGTCGTTGCCGGGGATAACGTAGTCGATAAGGTCGGGGTCGCAGTTGGTAT
>JBJFAF010000163.1:0-8641 GCA_051887755.1 Candidatus Coproplasma sp. | reverse complement strand
AACATAACGGTCAGGACGATTATATCCTTTTTGCAGGCTACGTTAAAAAGGGCGAAACGGCTGAAAAAACCGTAACCCGTGAATTTAGGGAAGAGACTAAGCTCAACGTAGTAAAGTATAAATATATGTCGAGTTTATATCACGAGCCCCACAACGTGCTTATGCTTAACTTTTTAGTCGTTGCGGAAAACGGCGAGATTACGCTGGATAAAGCAGAGCTTGCCGACGCACAGTGGTTTGACTTTGACACCGCCCTGCAAGTTATACGCAAGCAGTCGGTTGCAGAGACGTTTTTAAAGAACGCCATTGCCGAGTTAAAGAGCAAAAAACAATAAGCTTAAATATTAAACGAGAGGTGACAAAATGAACAATCTGTTAATTTCTACGGGCGGACTCGTCGGCATTATAGTTGCCGCAGTGTTTTTGCTGCTCGTGATAATCGTCGTATGCTGGGCAATCAGTACGAGGAACAACTTCGTCAAGATGAGAAACAACTACGAAGAGGCGTTCTCCTCCATCGACGTACAGCTTAAAAAGAGGTACGACTTAATCCCCAACCTCGTCGAAACGGTTAAAGGCTATGCAAAGCACGAAGCCGAAACCCTTCAAAACGTGATTTCTGCAAGAAGCGGCATAGGCGCTACCACTGCCGACAAGATTAAGGCAGACGCAGAAGTTACGAACGCAATTAAGAGCATTAATATCGTAGCCGAAAGATACCCCGAATTGAAGGCTAATTCAAACTTTGCAGAGCTTTCTAAAGAGCTTTCCAACATCGAAAGCCAGCTCGCTGACTTTAGAAGGTACTACAACGCTAAGATTAAGGCGTTCAACACGGCAAGGGAACTCTTCCCCAAGTCGATTATTGCGAATATGATGCACCTTGAAAAACAGCCCTATTTCGAGTTGGATAGCGCTGAAGAACGCAAGAACGTTCAAGTTAAATTTTAATAAGTCATAAATTTCGGGCGGCAGATTTTTGCCGCCCTTACCTTAAATATAAAAATTTGCAGAGAGTAAAATGAAAAGAATTAAACGTTTACCTGCACTGCTATTTACTGCGGTCATTACGGTGCTGTGTGCGCTTATAATAATATTTACGACAGGCACGGGCAAGGCGTATGCGTCGGGCGACTACCGCTTTACCATTAAGCGCTACGACGTTGACTACACGATAAACGCCGACAGGACTATGCAGGTCGTAGAATATACGACCATACTTTTCGAGGGATATAACAGCACGGGGCACGTTCACCTAATACCCGTAAACGCAGGCGACAGAGTGCGTGATTTAAAGGTATACGAGGTTATAGACGGAAAGGATAGCTCCGTCGATTACACCGTAACCGACGAATATAGCGGCTTTATCGCCGCAGACATAGGCGACTATTCCAACAAGACAAATCAAATGCACACATATAAGCTGACCTATACCTACGCCATAACCAAGCCGACAAACGACAACGCTATCTATTTGAACGCCATAGGTTTCGGTTGGGACTGCGAGATTGAACAGGCGAATATAACCTTGCACCTGCCCGACGGGTTCAAGGCGGACGGCTCGTACTACTACAAGGGCAAGACGACGGTCGGCTCGTCCGTTGCGGATAGTTTCAACGACGGAGTTATATCCTTAAGCGTTGAAAACTTAGCCCGTGAGAACGGCGTTACCTTCGAATTATACTTTAACGAAGGGGTGCTTTCCACCAAGACGGACACCGCACCCTTCTACATAATTATAATCATCGGCTGTGCGCTGCTTGTCGTGATTATTGTCCTTAAGCTTTTGTGCTTTAACAAGGGCGGAATTGCCCCCGTAACCAACGTTGAAGCCCCCGACAATTTAGACCCGCTTGAGATGGGCAAGCTCGTCGATAACAAGGTGGACAAAAGCGACGTTACGTCGTTAATCTTCTATTGGGCTAACAACGGCAATCTAAAGATAGATTTATCCGACGAGAAAGACGTTACTCTTATACGCATATCCCAACACTTGCCCGATAACGCACCCGAACACCAGAAGATTATGTTCGAAAGTCTGTTTGCAAAGGGTGAAATGGTGAACGTTAAAAGTTTGACAAATTCCTTCTATACGACGGTTGAGTCGGTCACCAAAAAGGTCAATTCAGAGCATGGAAATCTTTATACTCACTCAAGCTATGCGTCGGCGTTTATCTTCGCACTTTTAGGCGCACTGTTTATGGGTTTAACGCCCCTTTTATACGGTATGCTGACAATCTCTTTAAAGTTTATAAACTTCATTTCCCTGTTCGCACTTATACCTGCGTTTGCGGTGTTTATGCTTATGCAACCCGTAATTTACGGGCGGTATAAAAAGAAAAAGACGGCGTCACTTATTTCGCTTATCGGCGTGGCGGCGCTGTGCGTATTGTTTACGCTTATTTATGTGCTTTTAGTGCCTTCGTATATAATAGAGATTGTGCCTAAGATTTTACTCTGTGTTTACGGCTTTGCCATTATTATTTTGTCGGTTAATCTCATTTCAAGGACGGACGATTACACCGAACAGCTTAACAAAATTTTAGGCTTTAAGGACTTTATAGAGTCGGTTGAAAAAGACAGGCTTGAAACTATGATAGAAGAAAACCCCGAGCTGTATTACAAGGTTTTACCCTACGCACAGGTTTTGGGCGTTTCCGACGTTTGGGAAGATAAGTTTAAGTCAATCAATATAAATCCCCCTTCGTGGGCGGTGGGCTACGGCGGCTTCGACGTGTTCGACTTAATCGTCTTTAACCACGTTATGCGCAGTATGAACAGGAATATGGTGACGACCATGACTTCCCGTCCCCAACCCTCTTCGGGCGGCTTAAGCGGCGGCGGTTTCGGCGGCGGTTTCGGCGGATTTGGCGGCGGCGGTCACGGCGGCGGCGGCGGATTCGGAAGATAAGCTCGTTCAGGCTATGCCGAAAAATTTTTAAATAAGTAGAATACGCCGCCGTGCAATTTTTTAGCACGGCGGCGTTAAATTTTGTATTTTATTGTCGGGTCAAGTTTTCAACCCTGCGATAGGCGGTTTATTCGACGCCCTTGACGTCTACGTTGATTTTTGCGGCAACTCCCTCGGCAAGCTTGAGTGCGACGGAGTATACGCCTACGAGCTTAATCGGTCCGTCTAAGACAATCTTCTTTTTGTCGATTTCGTACCCAGCCTCTTTCAAACAGTCGGAAACGTCCGCTGCGGTGACCGAACCGAACACCTTACCGCTTTGACCGACCTTGATGTTAAGATTGAACGTCTTGCCGTTTATCTCATTCGCAAGAGCACGCATAGCCTTTAATTCTTCCTCTTTATGGTAGGCGGTTGCCTGCTGTTTTTGGTTGAGCTCGTTTATCTTTGTTGCGGTTGCCTCGATGGCTAATCCCTTTTTTATTAAAAAGTTGCGGGCATAGCCGTCGTTGACCTCTTTAAGCTCACCTTTTTTGCCCTGACCTTTAACGTCCTGTAAAAGTATAATCTTCATAATGTTTTCTCCTTATTCCATATTATTGTAAACGCAAAACGAGCTTTTGTCAATATATAGGCATAATTTTAACCGCAACGCTCATAATAAACGTACGGAGGGTTTTAAAATGGAAAACATCAATTTCGGCATTGCTTGCGACGTTTCTAACTGCAAGTATAACCACAACGGCTGCAACTGCACGCTTGATAAAATTCATGTAGGCTGCGCCTGCGGTGAAACCTGCACTTGCTGTGAAAGCTTTGCAGACAAGGCTTAACCGCCGTTATAAAAGAGCAGCGGTGCAAAACTTTGCGTTTTGCACCGCTGCTCTTTATATTATTAATTATTACCTTGTATTAATTATTACCTTATTCGGGTATGCGGCTTTGAAAAGATGCAAGAAAGAGCAGGAGAGTGCGGAAAACCTGCAGGAGTTTACTAATGCGTAAATGACTGAAGGTTGCCACAGCTCGACGAACTATTTCGACGCATATTTACAAAGCGCTATTTAAAGTAGAAAATTAATTGCCGAACCAACTGCGTATAGGCAACCCCGCAAACAAACTTGCCAAAGGATTGTACTGATAGAAACCGTTTGCAAAGGCAGACTGAGCTTCGTATAGGTTAAACTTTGACATAAACGCCAAATCGCTGAGCGTATAGGCTATGCCGCCTAAAGCGACGAATGCGGCAAGCAAAATACCCGTTGATATAACTGCGCCCAACACGCCGTCTAAAACGTAGAACGCATCGTTATCCCTAAACTTATCCAAAAGCTTAGGCAAAAGCTTGCCCGTTATAATCACCAAAATAAGCGAGAGCAGGAATAAAATTGCGCAGATTATAACTTGTGCGAGTATTGCCGAAACGTCTGCGTTCATCGACGTAATCTGCGAGAGCATACCGTTTTGCATACTCGTAACTATTCCTGCACAGACGGACGAGGAGGCGATAACCCACGAGGTATAGCCGAAACCGCCCAACATAGCAAGCACGACGATAATCGTTATTAGGTGGAATATACCCTTGTTGAAACCTGCCTTTATGGTTATAACTATCGTGCCGACGAGTAAAATATCGATAGCGAATTTTGCGCCTACGTCTACCCAACCGGGGGAGGTCAAAAGCTCCTGTACGATTGCGTTATCTTGAATAACGCCAATACCGCAGACCTCGATAAAAATCAGCAGAATACAGATGATAGAGCCGACTGCAACCAACCAGTCAAGCCCGCCCACGACAAAACCGAGAATCCTGTCTACGGCGCCCCAGCCGCCCGAAGAATCTTTAATCTTTCTGCGCTTTCTGCGGAGCTTTCTGTACTGCTTTTTGTCCTTGCCGTCTACTGCGTTGAGTATGTACGCCTCGTTTTCGTCTACCTTATCCTTGTTCTTGTAGTGCGAATATTCCTGTGCATTTTTTACTCGCTTTTCCAAAAACTTTTTAAGACCGCCGAAAATACAGATAAAGAGCACTGCCGCACCCACCGTAATGCCAAGAATAAGCCACGAGTAAGCCGAGCTCTCCTTAGATACGAGCTTGGCAACGAGCTGTGCGACGAGCACGCTGAGCAAAACCGTTGCTCCCCAGAAGGACAGCCCCGTCGCCTTTTTGAATATTCCGATAATTGCGCCTATAGCGGCGGCTACGCTTATTGCAATAATAAAAATAATCGTTACCGTCATATTCCCTCCGTTATTTATTGAAATTGTCCTTTAATGAAACTATTTGCGAAAGGACGGACTTTCCGTTTTTATCGCAAACTTTATAGTAGCCCGTGCGCATAAGCTGGAACGATACGCCCTCGTTTTCAAGAAGGTAGGGTTCAGCCATACCGCAGTAGGTTTTTATGCTGTTTTTATTCAATCTTTCAGCGTAATCTTGGTCGGGGTATTGCTCGTCGCACAAAAGCGGCTCGTAGTCGTTAAATTCAACCTGCTTGCCGTACTTTGCGTCAACCCACTGAATTACGCCCTTTGCCTTAATATCGCTCTTAATTTCGCTACCCGAGCGTGTTTCGGGGAAGTAAGTGCATAAAATTTCCTTAACCCCGCCGTCTTCGTCCAAAACGACGTCGTCGCAACGGACGATATACGCCGCCTTTAAGCGCACCGTGCCGCCCTTAAACAGCCTTTTGAACTTGGGGGGCGGAACGAGTGCGAAGTCGCTCCCGTCTATATATACGCTGCCCGAAAATTTAATCTTCCTGCTTGCGCCGTCCCCTGCTACGGGGTTCTTTTCGAAGTCTAATTCCTCCTCGCCCTCGTAGTTGGTTATGGTGAGCTTAACGGGGTTAGCAACCGCCATAGCCCTCTCTGCGGTAACGTTTAACTCATCTCGGATACACTCGTCAAGCTGAGCGAGATTTACAACGCCGTAGTTTTTAGCGACGCCGACGTCGGCGCAGAATTTGCGAAGAGCCATAGGAGGTACTCCCCTCGTCTTCAAGCCCATAAGCGTAGGCATACGGGGGTCGTCCCAACCCGATACGAATCCTTCGTCCACGAGCTTTTTTAAATACCTCTTGGACATAAGCATGTTCGTTATGTTGAGCCTTGCAAACTCAATCTGTCTGGGGACGGGTTGAGCAAAGCCCGCCTTTTCGATTACCCAATCGTATAAGGGTCTGTGATTTTCAAATTCAAGCGAACACAGCGAGTGCGTAATGCCCTCTATTGCGTCGGATATGGGATGAGCGAAGTCGTACATAGGATAGATGCACCACTTATCGCCCTGTCTGTAATGGGGAACGTGCGCTATCCTGTAGATTACGGGGTCTCGCATATTGAGGTTGGGCGAGCTCATATCAATCTTTGCACGCAAAACCTTTGCGCCGTCGGGGTATACCCCTGCCCTCATCTCCCTAAAGAGCTTTAAATTTTCCTCGACCGAACGGTTTCTGTACGGGCTGTCCTTGCCCGCCTCGGTAAGCGTGCCCCTCGTCGCAGTAATCTGCTCTGCGGACAAATCGCAGACGTAGGCGTTGCCGTCCATAATATACTTCTCGGCTATCTCGTACATTTTGTCGTAATAGTCGGACGCATAAAAAAGATTGTCGTATTCAAAGCCCAACCACTTAACCGCCTCCACGATGGAGTTGACATAGCTATAGTCCTCCTTAGCGGGGTTAGTGTCGTCCATACGCAGGTTGAGTTTACCGTTGTATCTTTCCTTGACGCCGAAATTAATGCACAGCGCCTTAACGTGCCCTATGTGCAGATAGCCGTTGGGCTCGGGGGGAAATCTAACTACGATTTGATTGCCCCTGTCCTCGTACTTGCCGCTCGCCAAGTCTTCGTTTATATACTGTTCAATGAAATTAGTTGCCTCGGGAAGTTCCATATTCGTCCTGTTATATTCCGTATCCGTCCGTATCGTGATAATTATTTACCGCAACGATTGATTTAAATCCTTGAAAAATTCAATTAAGAAAGCCCCGTTATATTGCCTTCGCCGTCAATATCTATGTGTTCGGCACAGGGCACTTTACCAAGCCCGGGCATAAGCATTATACTGCCCGCAACGGCGACTATAAAGCCTGCGCCGCCCCTCAGTTCTATATCCCTGACGAAGATTTTAAAGCCCTTGGGTGCGGCTAAAAGTGCGGGGTTATCCGAGAGCGAATACTGCGTCTTTGCGATTATTACGGGAAGTCCCTTTACGCCCTTCGCCTCGAAATCGGCAATCTTTTTAAGGGCAAGCTCGCTGTATTCCGCCCCGTCGCCGCCGTAAACGTTTTTAACTATTCCGTCGATTTTGCTCTTTATATCGTCGTTCAAATCGTACGCAAAATGCAACTCGCTCGGCTTATCGCAAGCGGCAACCACAGCCTCGGCAAGCTCCTTTCCGCCCTCGCCGCCCTTGACGAACACGTCGGTAAACACAGCCTTTGCGCCCACCTCTTCACAGGCAGACATAACCGTTTCAATCTCTTTAGAGGTATCGCTTATAAAGCGGTTCATCGCAACTACGACGGGCTTATTATAGACCGAACGCATATTCTCGACGTGCTTTAAAAGGTTGGGCAAGCCCGCTTTAAGAGCGGTTAAATTCTCCTCGGAAAGCTTGCTCTTGTCTGCGCCGCCGTGCAATTTTAACGCCTTGACGGTTGCTACGACCACTATGCAGTCGGGCTGAATACCAGCAATTCTGCACTTTGCGTCTAAGAACTTTTCCGCACCTAAGTCTGCACCGAAACCCGCCTCGGTTACCGTGTAATCTGCAAGCGTCATCGCCGCCATAGTCGCCCTTATGGAGTTACAGCCGTGAGCTATGTTTGCAAAAGGACCGCCGTGCACGAATGCGGGAGTCCCCTCCAAAGTTTGAACGAGATTGGGGTTGATAGCGTCCTTTAAAAGCGTAGCCATCGCACCGTCCGCCTTTAAGTCTTTTGCGTAGACGAAATCGCCGCTTGCATTTTCACCGACTATTATATTGCCTAAGCGGGTCTTTAAGTCGTTTAAGTCCTTAGCAAGGCACAAAATCGCCATAACCTCGCTTGCGGCGGTTATTGAAAAGCTCTCTTTGCGGGTATAGCTTTCGCACCCTTTCATATTGCCTGCGGGACAGTCTAAGGTTATATCCCTCAACGCCCTATCGTTCATATCCATACAGCGGTGGAAATAGACTTCCTTAATGCCGAGCGCATTGCCCCTGAAAATGTGGTTGTCTATCATTGCGCATAAAAGGTTGTTCGCCGCAGTAATTGCGTGCAAATCTCCCGTAAAGTGCAAATTTATGTCCGCCATAGGCACGACCTGAGCATAGCCGCCGCCCGCCGCTCCGCCTTTAATGCCGAATACGGGTCCGAGCGAGGGCTCCCTTAATGCAAGGCAAACCTTTTTGCCGATTTTTGCCATACCGTCCGCAAGCCCTATGGATACGGTGGTCTTACCCTCGCCGCTTGCGGTGGGGTTGATGGCGGTCACGAGCACGAGCTTTGACTTGGGCGAATAACTCTTTAAATTGACTTTGGCTTTATACTTGCCGTACAGCTCCAAATCGTCCTCGTTCAAATTAAGCTTTGCGGCTATTTTGCGAATATCTTCCAGCTTTGCGCTTTCTGCAATCTCAATATCGGTAAGCATTTACACTCCTGATTTCACGAAATATTTATATATAGCTAACTCATTATAACATACAAAAGACCCAATGTATAGAATTTTTGCTAAATT
>JBJFAF010000162.1:0-2131 GCA_051887755.1 Candidatus Coproplasma sp. | reverse complement strand
AAAGGCGAGATAGAGCTGAAAAACGTAACCTTCGGCTATTCACGCCTTGCCGAGCCCGTTATAAAGGATTTTAATTTAACCTTAAAACCGGGCGGAAGAGTTGCTTTAGTCGGTGCTTCGGGTTGCGGTAAATCTACTATATCCAAGCTCGTATCAGGCTTGTATCAGCCATGGAGCGGTGAAATTTTATACGACGGAAAACACCTTAACGAAATAGACAGAAACGTATTTACAGGCTCTGTTGCGGTGGTTGACCAGGATATAACGCTGTTTGAAGGCGGCATATCCGACAACATTAAAATGTGGGACGATTCCATTGAAGATTTTGAAGTGACTATGGCAGCCCGTGATGCACAGATGCACGAAGAGATAATGCGCAGGGACGGCGGCTACAATTATAAAATCGCCGAGGGAGGCAAGGACTTTTCGGGAGGTCAGCGGCAGAGGCTGGAAATTGCCCGTGCGCTTGCGCAGGACCCCACGGTTTTAATTTTGGACGAAGCCACCAGCGCCTTAGATTCAAAGACCGAATACGACGTAGTTAAGGCGGTTAAGGACAGGGGTATAACCTGTATAGTAGTGGCTCACAGACTTTCCACCGTCCGTGATTGCGACGAAATTATAGTATTAGACAAGGGCGTTGCGGTAGAGCGTGGCACTCACGAAGAGCTGTACGCCAAGGGCGGTTTATACACAAAGCTTATTTCCAATGATTAAAGGGGCAGATTATGGGCTGGTTTGATGAACAGATAAAGATGCGCAAGGATAAAGACGACGAGGCTTTAGACGAATCGTTAAAAGGCGTATCTGCGGTAATCGAAGGTAAAAAACGCTATACCTTCGGGGACGATAGGGAAAAAATCAAGTGTGTGCTGGACGAAATTCTGGCGTTTTACCATATCAAATCCCGTGATATTCCGCCCGAGATTAAGGACTTGAACGAGCAGATGGAGTATCTCTGCCGTCCGCACGGAATAATGTACCGCTCGGTAAAGTTGGAAAAGGGTTGGTATAAAAATGCAACGGGCGCAATGCTCGGCAAATTAAAGACGGGCGAGGCGGTAGCCCTTCTGCCTGACAAATTAGGGTTTTACAGCTTTTACGACCCGACTCTGCAAAAGAAGGTAAGGCTAAATCACAAGACGCAAAATCTTTTGGACGAGGACGCTTTCTGCTTTTATAAGCCCTTTCCGTTGAGAAAGATAGGCATCAAGGATTTAGTAAAATATATCGTCGGTACGGTTTCGCCGTCCACGATAGTCTATATCGTACTGCTTACGCTATGCGCCACTTTGGTGGGTATGCTTACGCCTAAAATCACCAAGCTGCTCTTTTCCGAAGTACTTTTAAGCGGCAGTGCAAAAATACTCGTTGCCATTGCCGTACTGTATACCAGCGTAAGCTTGAGTTTACTGCTCATAGGCGGAATTAAGTCGCTGCTTATGAATAAAATCAACGTGCAGATGGATATATCCGTTCAGGCGGCGACAATGGCGAGAGTGCTGTCTCTCCCCACCGATTTTTTCAAGGATTACAGCTCGGGCGAAATTACCTCTAAGGCGCAGTATATAAACACGCTGTGTACGACTTTGGTTCAAACCTTTTTATCTACGGGTTTAACTTCGGTGTTCTCGCTTGCGTACATATCGCAGATTTTTATATATGCAAAAGAGCTGGTAATTCCCGCACTGTGCATAACGCTTGCAACGCTGCTGTTCTCTATTATTACATCGCTTGCGCAGATGAAGATAAGCAAAAGGCAGATGGAGCTTTCAAGCAAGATGAGCGGTTTGACCTATCAGATGTTGACGGGCGTGCAGAAGATTAAGCTTTCAGGCAGTGAAAAGCGAATGTTTTCACGTTGGATGAACGAATATACCGAAGAGGCAAAGCTTGCCTACAATCCGCCCAAATTCTTACTGTTCAACGGCGTTATATCTTCTGCAATTTCGCTTATAGGCACTATCGTTATGTACTATTTCGCCGTGAGAAGCAACGTTACCATTGCAGACTATACGGCTTTCAATTCGGCTTACGGAATGCTTTCGGGTGCGCTTATGAGCGTTGCAAGCATAGCCCTGACAGCCGCAAGGATAAAACCCGTGATAGAGATGGCAAAGCCGATTATGGA
>JBJFAF010000161.1:0-2154 GCA_051887755.1 Candidatus Coproplasma sp. | reverse complement strand
GAACCATTGCCGTATGAGAGCCGTTCAAAATCTTAACCTTTCTCTGCTTGTAGGGGTGAATGTCGTCTGCGAAGATTACGTTCAAGCCCGTTGAATCTGCGGGAAGGACTTTCTGTACGAACTCCTCCTTCTTGAGTACCCAGAGGTGGAAGATTTCGCCCTTAACTACGTTGTCGTCGATATATCCCGTCTCTTTGCGGATATCTTCGATTTCGTTACGGGGATAACCGGGGACGATTCTGTCAACGAGCGTTGAGGTGTAGTGGCAAGCCGTCTGCATCCAAGTGATGAACTTTTCGTCCATCTTGTTGATGTGAGCAAGCTCGGTCAAGCACCTGTAGAGCTCGTCGCCGTTGTCGTCGATAAGCTCGCAAGGGATAATCGCAAGCCCCTTGCTCATATCGCCGTTAAAGTGGTCGTACCTGCGCTTTAAGAGGGCGAGGAGCTTGCCGGGATAGGACTTAGGGCAGACGGTTAAATCGGTATCGGTGGGGTCAACCGCAATACCCGCCTCGGTGGTGTTGGAGATGATGACCTGTAAGTCCTCGCTCTCGCCGTAGCTTAAGTATTTATCGTACTGCTCGAAGGGGTTGATTAAATCGCCGATAACGTCGATAACACGGCTTGACTTAACCTTTTCGCCCTTGTCGATACCCTCTAAGCGGAGGGTGTATAAGCCGTCCTGCATACCGAGCTCTTTAACCCTGCCGAAGGGCATAGGCTGAACGACTGCAACGTTAGAATTGATTGCGCCTGCGTCGTTCAAGCTCTGGATAATCCAGTCGACGAATGCACGAAGGAAGTTACCTTCGCCGAACTGCATAATCTTAATGGGTCTTTCGGGCTTATCCTTGCCGCATACTTCTTTATAAACTTTTTTATTGATTAATTCCATATTTATTATTTCCTCTCGGTTTTTTCCACTCGGTGGAAGAATTTAGAAACGCTCGTCTTAACCTGCCTGTCTGCACACGGGCGCAATACGACCTTTAACTTTAAGTGCGGAAAAGCGGGTTCCAAGCGCAGGGATTAGTTACGTTCGATAGATGCAGGTACAGCCTTCTCCGTCTCTTTATCGAAAATATACGCCGCCTTGTGAGGTACGCAGAATTTGAAGGTCGAGCCCGTTTCGGGAGTGTCGTGAGGGTTGACCTTTAAGATTACATTGACTTCGCCTACGTTAGCGTATACGTTGGTGGTATCGCCCAAAAGCTCGGTCAAGTCAACCTGCGATTCGATAAGGTACTGGTCCTTTGCCGCCTTACCGTTCTTTGCAAGCTTGATTGCCTCGGGACGGAAGGCAAATACGACTTCCTTACCCTCAAGGGATGCAACGTCGTCAACAACGGGCGCAATGTCGAATTTTAAACCCGAGTCGTTTACGAACTTGCCGCCTTCAACCTTGCCGTTTAAGAAGTTCATAGGAGGTTCGCCTATGAAACCTGCAACGAAGAGGTTTTCGGGGTGGAAATACAATTCGTAGGGCGTGCCTATCTGCTGAACGTAGCCGCCCGACTTCATAACGACTATCCTGTCGGACATCGTCATAGCCTCTGTCTGGTCGTGGGTTACATAGATGGTGGTTGCGCCTACCGAACGGTGAATCTGCTTGATTTCCGACCTCATCGTAACACGCTGCTTTGCGTCGAGGTTGGACAAAGGCTCGTCCATAAGGAAGATGTTAACCTTTCTTATAAGGGCACGACCTACCGCAACACGCTGGCACTGACCGCCTGAAAGATTTCTGGGGAATCTTTCAAGATAGTCGGTAAGACCGAGAATTTTTGCAGTTGCCTGAACCTTTTCTTCGATAACGTCTGCATCGATTCCCTCAAGCATAAGGCCGAAAGCGAGATTTTCGTATACGGTAAGGTGAGGATAGAGCGCATAGGACTGGAATACCATTGCGATTCCCCTTTCCCTTGACGTCATCTGGTTTGCGAGTACACCGTCGATATAGAATTCGCCCGAGGTGATTTCCTCGAGACCTGCAATCATACGGAGCGTCGTGGACTTGCCGCAGCCGGAGTCGCCTACCAAGCAGATAAACTCGCCGTCTTTGATTTCCATATTGAAATCGTGCACGGCGTGGTATCCGTTAGGATAAACTTTGTTTACGTCTTTAAAAAGTAATACTGACATTTAATTTTCCCT
>JBJFAF010000160.1:0-8874 GCA_051887755.1 Candidatus Coproplasma sp. | reverse complement strand
GCCACTCCAAGAGAAGAACGAGAAGGACCTTTAAGGCAAACGTTCAGAAGGTTTCTTACGTTAACGACGAGGGCAAAATCGTAAACGATTACGTTTGCGCAAGGTGCCTTAAGAAAGTTAAGAGGGCGTAAACAGTTTATCGTCGGACTCGTGCGGCGGTTTATAACCGTCTCAATGCCCGCTCGACGTAACTGCACGGAATTAAGCGTAACTTTAGTTGCGCATTTAAAATCGCATTTAAAATATTTTCTGTGTACCTATCGTATTTTCGCCCTGCGGCAATCTTACTTAATTTAACGAAACGATAAAAAAATGAGTTCATATCCGAACTCATTTTTTCGTTTATTGATAAAGATATTTAAAGCTATAACTCAGTTTTCGGGGGTGTAATTGAAATGTATCTTTGTTGCCGACGGGATACACACGCTCTTCTCCACCTTCTTTTCTTCGACCTCACCCTTATCGTTGGTAGTCGTAGTGTAGAAATACAGCTCGCCCCACTGCTCCTCAGTGCCTGTAAAATAAATATCGGTTATGGCGTTACCAGCAAGCGCACTTTCGGAGATTTTAACTATGCTCGACGACAAAACCACCTCCGTAAGCGAAGTGTCTGTATAGACGTTGCCGCCCATCGTTACGATTGAATTATAGAACGTTGACGCCTTTAAATCGGTTATCGAGGCGTACACTTCGGCACGCTCTAACCTCGAACAGCCCATAAACGCCCTATCGCCGAGTGAAGTGACGTTTGAAGGTATCGTGACGTTAATAAGCGAAGAGCACATACCGAACGCCGAATAGCCGATAGTTTCCACGCTACTTGGTATGGTCACTTCAGTTAAACCGCTCATTGCAAACGACAAATTCCCTATGGTCTTTAAGGTGTTGGGCATAGTTATCTTTTTAAGTGCGGTGCACTGATAGAAAACGCTGTCCGCAATTTCCTTTACGGGGAGCTGTGCCCCGCCCTCTTCAGCCGAATAGGTTGCGGGAATTTCGTATTCCTTTAAAGCGCTTTTATTGCCCGTTACCGAACTTAAAACATAATACGTCCCGTCCTCCGACAAGGTATAATTTACGGTAGCCTCGCCGCTGCTACAGCCCGCAAAGGCGCCGACCAAGGCGATGAGCAGAGCGCTCAGCGTAATACAGAATAACTTTTTCATAGCGTAATTATTTTATCATAATGCAACGGCTTATGCAAGGAAACGGGGTGATTATACGGTGAAATTTATCACCTTTTCGCACTAAATAAAAAAGGACGCAATCTTATGCGCCCTTTTTGAATAACTTTAAAATCTTTCTAAGCGGCTTAGGTGGTTTAATACAGATTACGGTCATACTCTCCCCCTATTGATTATAATCAGGGCGGTTTCGCCTTCGCCTATCTCCAACACGCCGCAATCTTCTAAACATATATTAGATATTCCTCGGCACTCGCCGTAAGAAAGACTTGTGGGATAGTCGTATTTAAAACCCCTGCCATACAGTATATGCACTTTCCCGCCGAAAGGTAACACCGAAAAGGTCTTGCCTTTCACGCCGTTAAATTCCACCCTTCCGCTTGCGGCGAAGATTATTGAATTTTGGGTTATTATCTTAGCCTTAACCCCCTGCTTTTGCGAGTAGTATAAAAGCTGTAAATTCCCCAAAAAATGGTCTTCTCTTCCGCCGCCTGCGCCGTAAATTTCAATCTCGTCCACGCCCCTTGAAATAAGCTTTCTTATGGCAATTTCGCCGTCGGTAAAGTCCTTTTCGGAAGGATAAATTTCCGTGGGCGGCGGCGTGGGAAAATAGTGAAGAGAGTCGAAGTCGCCCACGTTCTCGTCTATTTTAACCCTACCCTTTGCCCATTCGTAAGCGCCGTCGCAGCAGGTTACGAAAGCGCCTTCTGCGTCGATTTTTTCAAGGTAGGGTTCGCCGTTTAAAAGCAGTATGCCCTTGGACATCTTTATCCCCTTATCATAGAGATTGCGCAAGCCATATCTTCCGCCTTGAACACGGCAGAGCCTGCAACCAACACGTTTGCACCGACACCACGAATCTCTTCCGCATTATCCACGGTTACGCCGCCGTCGATTTCTATATCGTAATCAAGCCCGTTCTTCTCCGCATAAGCCTTGAGCTTTTTAACGTTTTCTAATGAAGCGGGAATAAACTTTTGACCGCCGTAACCGGGGAAAACGGACATAACTAAGACCATATCGCAAAGGGGCAATACGGAATAGATTTTTTCCGCATCGGTGTCGGGGTTTATTACAGCACCGCACTTTACGCCGTAGCTCTTTATAAGCTTGAGCGTCTCCTCCAAATACTCGGGAGAAATCTTATTGCACGCCTCGTAGTGTACGGTTATTATATCCGCACCTGCGTCCGCAAAGAATTTAATCTGCGTCTTAGGGTGCTCTATCATAAG
The DNA here is from genome assembly GCA_051887755.1 of Candidatus Coproplasma sp. GTDB lineage: Bacteria > Bacillota > Clostridia > Christensenellales > Borkfalkiaceae > Coproplasma. Next base: position 6,458 of record JBJFAF010000160.1, on the reverse strand, counting down.
ATGCACGTCTAAGGGAAGGTTAGTAATTTTGCGGATATTTTTAACCATCTGTCCGCCGAAGGTTATGGGTTCTACGAAGCTTCCGTCCATAACGTCGCAGTGTACTAAATCTGCCCCTGCCGTTTCAATATCCTTTATTGCCTGACCCATCGCCGAAAAATCGGCGGAAAGAATAGAAGGCGCAACTTTTGCCATTTGTATTTCTCCTTAAATCAATTATCTTTATTTTCTTGGTCTTGCGCATACGAAGCGCGCAGCTGTCCGCAGGCGCCGCCGACGTCTGCGCCCGTCCTTCTGCGAAGGGTTACCGAAAGACCACCCTTTTGCAATAGGGAAAGGAAGGCGTACGCCTGTTTTTCCTCCGCCGCCATAAGCGAACGCTCTTTAACTTCGTTAAGCCTGATTAAATTGACGTGACAGGGCTTGCCCTTTAAAAGCTTTATCAGCTCTTCGGCGTGGCGGCTGTCGCAGTTTTCGCCCGCAATGAGTGCGTACTCGAAAATATACCGCCTACCCGTAACTTTAAAGTAGTTTTCGCACGCCTTTAAAATTTCGGCAATTTTCCACCTGTTTGCAACGGGCATAGTCCTCGCCCTCTCGCTATCCGTAGTGCTGTGCAGTGATACGGTTAAGTTTACGGGCAAGCCCTCTTCGGCTAAGTCGTACATCTTATCGACGAGTCCGCACGTTGAAAGGGATATATTACGGGGGGAAATATTTATTCCGCTTTCTTGGGACACGTTGCGAAGGAAGGTTACTACGTTTTGGTAGTTATCGAGCGGCTCGCCGCTGCCCATTAAAACGATATTTGTTACACCCCTTTTTGTCCCGTCCTTATGCTTGGCGTTTACGACTAAAACCTGCGATAAAATTTCGCCCGAAGTCAAATCCCTGACCCTGCCGCCTAAAGTGCTTGCGCAGAATTTACAGCCCATACGGCACCCTACCTGCGTTGAAACGCACTGCGTATTGCCGTACTTATAGCGCATAAACACGCCTTCTATAATATTGCCGTCCGCAAGGCGGAAAAGGTATTTTTCGGTACCGTCTGCACTCACTAAGGTCTTGATTATCTCAAGGGGGCAATCTTCAAACTCTTCAATCAGCTTATCCCTTAACTCTTTGGGAAGATTGATTGCGCTTATGCGCTTACCCTGCATAAGCCCGTCAAAGAGCTGTTTTGCCCTGAACTTCTTTTCGCCGAGCCTTAAGACTAAATCTTCAATTTGCCGGTAGTTTAAATCCTGTATAATCGCTTTCATAGTTTAATCTAAGCCTTTTTAAATGCGGTTAAATAGAACCCTGCGCCCAAGGATATATGGGGTAAAAACTGCAAGCCGTACTTGGTCGCCTTATGCTCAAGCGGAGAATAAGGCACGGCGAGCGTAAAGTTTGGATTGCCGTTTAAAAAGGACACGGCTATGCTGTCGTTTTCTTCGGGTAGAATTGAACAAGTTGAATAGTAAAGCGTGCCGCCAGCCTTTAGATAGCGAGAGCAGTTTGATAAGATTTTAAGCTGCAACTCCGCAAGCGCTGAAATATCGCCCTCCTTGCGGTTGAGCTTTATGTCGGGATTTTCGTTAATCACGCCCGTACCCGAACAGGGCACGTCGCACAAAACGGCGTCGAAGGAGTTTTCAAAGTCGGGGTTAAAAACCGACGAATCCGCCTGCATAGCCACTCCGTTTTTAACGCCCATACGCTCGAAATACTCTTCTATCAGCTTAACCCTGTGGGGGTGCAACTCGCAGGAGATTACGCTTTTACACTTTAAGGCAAGGTAGGCAGATTTTCCGCCGGGTGCGGCGCACGCATCCAACAGCTTTTCGCACGGGGACACGGCGTTGCAGATTGCGGCAGAACCCACCGACTGAAAGGTATAATCGCCGCAAAAAAAGCCCTCGTCTCTCTCGAAATTATTGAAAATCTTTACGTCCTTAAATGGCGTATCCGTATGCGGCTTATCCAAATAATTTTCCGCACCGCAAACGAACCTTACGCCCTGACCGAGCGACTGTGCGGATAAAATCAACTCCGCCTCGTCTTTATAACTTCTTCTCAACTTCTTTACGAGCCAAAGCGGCGTAGAAGTTTTAAGGGCAATAGCCTCGTCCTTTCCAACGGGCTCAGTCGGCAGTTTATAACTGCGCAAAAATGCGTTTACGAACCCTGCCGCACCGCCTTTGCCGAGCTTTTTGGTCAAGTCGACTGCGCTGTCCACGACCATATAGTCGTGCTTGCCCATAAACTCAAGCATATAAAGGGCGATTTTTAAGATTATTCTAACGGCGGTTTTAGGGCGTTCGGTTGCGTTTAACCCTATAATATGCTCTAAGTAATAGTCCTTATCGAGTACGCCGTAACAAATTTTTACCGTACGGTTTTTATTGAGCGGCTCGATGGGCGTTGATGAGATTGCCTGCTTTAAAAACTGACCGTTTAAATATACCTTAGATAGAATTAAATAGGGGTCGGCAAAGGGATTAGTCAAGTCTGTCGCCCGCCTTTATCTTTCTTCCGTTGACAGCGTCCGCCGCCTTAAGAGGCTTGCCGCCTGCAAACTGCAAGCTTAAAATATTTACCGCACCTTCGCCGCAGGCAACTGCTATTCCGCCCTTGTCCGCCTTAATCACCGTGCCGACTTCGCCGCAGCCTTCGCAGGGCGTCGCCTTTAAAAGGTTAATCTGCGTTTGACCGAGATAGCAGTAAGCTGCAGGCGCAGGGCTGAATGCGTTTATAAGGTTTGCAACCTGCCTTGCGCTTTTACTAAAGTCGACCTTGCCGTCCGATTTATTAATCTTTTTGCAGAAGGTAGCCTTAGCCTCGTCCTGCAACAGAAGTTGGGGCTCGCCCTCCTTTAAAATTTCAACCGCCTCAACCGCCGCTATAGCGGAGAGAGCGGATAGCTCTTCGGATAGCTCGCCGTAAGTTTTATCGCCTATCTCACAGCGCTTAACCAAAAGTATATCGCCGCAGTCGAGCTTGAGCTCGGTACGCATTACGGTTACGCCCGTGTACTCTTCGCCCGCCAAAATTGCCGACTGTATGGGGCTTGCACCCCTATAAAGCGGCAAGAGCGATGCGTGCAAATTGTACACGCCCATAGGGAACGCCTTTAAGACAGGGTCGATTAAAAGCTGACCGTACGCACAGGTTATAAGTAAATCCGCACCTATACCTTTTACTTCTTGCGCATTGTCACGGATTTTTTCAAAGTCGTAGACGGCGATGCCTCTGCCTTTAGCAAACGCCTTTACGGGCGACGGGGTGAGTATGCGCTTTCTTCCGACGGGCTTGTCGGGCTGAGTTATTACGGCTACCACCTCGTATCCGTTATCAATTAGAGCTTTAAGGGGTGCAACGGCGTATTCGGGAGTGCCTGCGTAAGCTATCTTCATATTATTCCTCATCGGGCTTTTCGTCGTACATTTCGCTCGCCCTGTCAACGTAAAGCACGCCGTCTAAATGGTCGAACTCGTGGCACATACAGCGCGCAAACAGCTCGGTACCCGTGACGGTGTGCTTTTTGCCGTTCCTGTCACGGTATTCCGCCTTGACCTTTAAAGGACGAGTGACGACGCCGTACTTGCCCTTGACGGAAAGACAGCCTTCTGTACCCGTCTGCTCACCTTTTACGGATAGGATTTTGGGGTTAATCATCTCGAAATACCCTTCATCAAGGTCGATTACCACCACCCTTTTGTTTATTCCGATTTGGGGTGCAGCAAGCCCTGCGCCGTTTTCCTTGCGGACGGTCTCTTTCATATCGTCCAAAAGCGCCCAGAGCTCTTTGTCGAACTTCCTTATCTCTTCACAGTTTTTTCTAAGCCTTTCGTCGCCGATTTGCACAACGTATCTGTATGCCATATCAAAATAACCTCTCGGTGAATTTTTAACTTTTTTCGTCACGATAGATTGACGGATGGGGTCGTCCAACTACGATAAGTTGACGGGGTTTTCCTCTACATAGACGAGTGCGTCCGAATTCGACGCCCCCACCGCTATATCGTAAATCTCTTTAAGGTACTTGTCGCTCTTAAGCCTTGCAAGCACCTGGTAGCGCACTTTATTCTGTATTTTTTTAATGGGCGAGTGCATTTTATTTAAGAAGATAAACTCGTCCGCATCATTTTTTCTTATCTCCTCTATCGCAAGGTAGACCTTTTTCAACGCATCTAATGCGCTTTCGTCCTTATCCGCAACGACCATAACTCGGCAGATGAGCGAATACGGGGGGAAGAGCGCCGCCTTGCGCATTTTGACTTCGTTTTCGAAAAAGCCCTTATAGTCGTAGCCGATTGCATAGCGAAGTATATAGTTTTCGGGCGAGTAGGTCTGTAATACGACCTTGCCCTTTGCCCCCGCTCTGCCGCTTCTGCCTGCAACTTGAGTGATAAGCTGAAAGGTCCTCTCGCCGCTTCTGTAGTCGGAAAAATGCAAGCTCATATCGGCGTCTAAAATGCCGACTAAGGTTACGGAGGGGAAGTCGTGCCCCTTTGCAATCATCTGCGTGCCGACTAAAATATCCGCCTGCTTTTCGGAAAAGCTCTTAAGTATTTTATAGTGCCCGTCCTTGCCAGAAACGGTGTCGTTGTCCATTCTTATAACCCTTGCCGAAGGGAAGAGTTCCTTAATCTCTGCAACCACTCTTTGAGTGCCCGTTCCGCTGTAGCGCAAGTGTTTTCCTCCGCACTCGGGGCAGGCGGAAAGCATACGGTATTTCGCCCCGCAATAGTGGCATTTTAAGCAGTTTTCTTCGCTGTGATAGGTCAAGCTTACGTCGCAGTTTTCGCACTTTGCAACGTACCCGCAGTCGGCGCAGATGACCGTTTGGGAGTACCCCCTGCGGTTTAAGAATATTATAGCTTGATTGCCCGATAGTAGCGTCTGCTCCAACTCCTCTCTCAACGCACGGGAGAGGTTGGAGGGGTTGCCCCTTTTAACTTCTCTGCGCATATCGGCAATTATTATTTCGGGCATGGGCTTGCCGTTAATACGCTCGGTCAGCGTGACCAAGCCGTACCGCCCTTCGGTTGCCGCAATATAACTCTCTACCGACGGCGTTGCACTGCCTAAGATTAATTTACAGTCGTTATATTCCGCACGCAAAGCCGCAATATCGACCGTCGAATACCTCGGCGCAGTCTCCGAGCGGTAGGAGGAATCGTGCTCCTCGTCGATGATTATTACCCCGATATTTTCAAGGGGCGCAAAGATTGCAGAGCGTGCGCCTATGGCTATTTTAGCCTCGCCCGAGCGCAAGCGCCACCACTCGTCAAAGCGTTCCCCTGCGGAGAGCCCGCTGTGCATTATCGCCGCCTCGCCGCCAAAGCGTGCCCGAAGTTGGGAAAGCATCTGCGGAGTGAGCGAGATTTCGGGCACTAAAAATATTGCCGTCTTACCCCTTTTTAATTGTTCGGCTATGATATTTAAATAGATTTCCGTCTTGCCGCTACCCGTCACGCCGTGTATGAGCTGAATACGCTTGTCCGACCTTTCGATATAGTCCAAAGCCGCACGCTGAGCGTCCGTTAAAATCTTTTTTTCGGCGCTATCTCCCTCGCCCGACATAGGGGTGCGGTTGCGCTTGACTTTATACACTTCGGCGACGCCCTTTTCCACGAGTGCGTTTACAGCCGCCCTGCCGCACTTATTGCACAGTGCAGTGTAATCCGCCTCGCCGTCTAAAAGGACTTGCGCCGCTTCCGCCTGCTTTTTCGCCGCCTTGCCGATAAGGGCTCTATCGCCGCAAAGGCGTATGCGTTTTTCGTACGCCTCGCTCACCTTACCAAGCCGCATTTCCGAGGGGAGAAAGAGCCTTAAGGACGCCGCTTTGGGCACTCTGTACCTCTGGGCAATGCGCTCCATAAGCGCAAAACATTCGGGCACTAAGGCGGGCAATTCGTCGTAGAGAGCCGTTACTGGCTTAATTTTTTCTGCGGCAAAAGAAGGGGTTTGGCTTACGCCTATGACGAACCCCTCTATAACTCTTCCGCCGAACGGCACTTTAACCCTACAGCCCGCCTGCGTATTTTCGGGGCAGGAGTATTCGAATACCCTGTCCACCTGCGAGTGGGCTATGTCTACGATTACTTTTGCGTACATAGCTAATTTTATAATTTTCGCCCGCCCAAACGAAGGGCGGGCGCACTCAACTTTTTATGCGGATTTCCGCTTATCAAAGCTCTGCCTATCAGTCCTTAACCGAAATAATTTTGCCGTCTTCAATCTCTTCGCAGGCAAGGGCGATTTCCTTGAGCTTGCCGGGATTTTCGTTTACGTTATTTACTGCGCCCCTTTCGATAAGCTGACGGGCACGTTTGGAAACAACTACGCACAGTTCGTAACGGGATGCCGTGTGTCCTTCGTGGGAAAGTTTGTCTAAAAGATTGTCTACTGCAGGTACGTTAATCATTATCTTGTTCTCCTTCTTCTAATATTTTAACCACTTCGCCGAC
>JBJFAF010000159.1:0-9081 GCA_051887755.1 Candidatus Coproplasma sp. | reverse complement strand
GGCAACTTCTGGCACTACGTAGACGGCGAAATCGTCGTGTGGGTAAAGGAAAGCTAAACAAAATAAGTCTTATCAAATTGTTGATATTAAAAACCGTTTATAGTATAATTTAAACAAAAAGTTTGGGCGTTGAACGTATGAAAAAGGTCGATTCAGGAGAATTTTATAACGCAAAACAAGATAATATTTTTTCTGAGTATAAGCCTTTTCGCGCCGAAGAGTACTATTCGAACGAGTTTGGCAAAACTCCGAAAGAGCTTAATTCATTTAACGAATCGTATAATAACGAGGGTGTTAAATCAACGAAAGATGAAGAGGCGGACTCCGTCGACGCCAACGATATTCAAAAGCAATACGATAACTTGAATCAAGGCGATTCCTCGGAAACAAGCGATACTACGGCTACGTCCCCGTCTACGTCCTCGTCGTCTGGCGCAAATGCGTCTCAGACGGCGGCGAACGCATCTCAGACGGCGAATACCGCTTTAAGCGGCGCTACCACGGCGGGCGGCGCAACCGTAGGCGCTTCTGCCGTGGCGGCTGTCGTAATCGTGTCCGCAGCGGTAACGGGCGGTTTTATTGCCGATTTTAACAGCTATATCGGCAACTATACGGGTATGGACTATGTGTCCGTAACCGTCGATATGGACGAAATTTTATCTCAGGCGGATAAGAGCTATAGCTTAAGCGCAGATAATTTCTCAATCGAGATGAACGAGGGCGGATTTTCTCGCAAAATCAAGCTCGTGGACGGCAAGCACAGCTACCTTATAACGGGTTTACAGCCTAATAAAACCTATACATATAACCTAATTTGCAATAACCCCTCTTTGGGCAGTAATTCAAACTGCTATTCTCAAACGTTCACCACCTTGAGCGTTGGCGAGCCGCAGGGCGTTTACGACGAACTTAACAACTACATTATTTACGACGACGTTTCTAAATCTGCATCGGTATTTTATTCCGTCTATCTTTCCGATTACGAAAATAAATATGCCGAATGCAGGTTTTATATTTGCAGCAGCGAGCAGACCGACCTTTCAAATATAAAGCAAATCGTATATTCGGACGACGAGCTCGACGAGAATAATTTCTTTAGGGGCGAGGTCGACGGCGTAACCTACGACGAGTTGTATCTCTACGTCGTGGGCGAAACGGCAGCCGAGTACGGGGCGGAGGCGGTTGAGCTCTTTTCTTATAAACTGACCGTAGACTTCCCCGAAGAATGGCAGACGGCGAAAAATCCCGCCTTCGCCGTGGACGAGAGCGCGGAAGACGTGATAAGTCAACCCGACGCAATTTACGTCAGCGGTAGCTTAAGCAAGCTTAACGAAAACTATACCTATTCGGCGTACGCTGTGCAGTATGCCCAAGACGGCACGGCGCTTTGCGAAAGGCAGGAAGTCGGCTTAACGGTTGACCCTGCAAATATGACCTACAGTGTAAATTGCGAAGCATACTACGGGGTTGATAAGTTTAAATATGTAATATACACTAAGGATAGCGGCGGCAACGAAGTCACCGTCTACGAGAGTGCGGACAAGCCGTTTACGGCAAGTCAAGAGTTTAGCGCAAGCTATAACGTGATTGAGCCCATAAACGCAATATACGAGTACACGGCGGAAAAGTTGACGATTACCGTTGACCCTGCATTTACTTCGGAAAGCGATATTTATTCGTATAAATTAGTAGTTGACGGCTATAGTAAAGTGTACGGCGAATATCAAGGCACGGGCGTTGCCGTGTTTGAAATCACCGATTTTTCCGACCTTGATTGTATAAGCTTTACCTATTACGATATAGGAACGTTTGCCGACGGCGAACACATATACGAAATGCACTTTCCCACGTTTATTGCATTTGGTTCAATCTTCCTTGACTTCGGCACGACTTCGATAACTATGGGCGACGGCAGGATATGGGTTGGCGGCGGTTTGGATAGAATTAACGAGGACTTTACCTACTACGCATACCTTTCGCAGTACGACCAGGACGGCACGCCCCTTTGCGAGCGTGAAGAAGTAACGCTTAATATCAACGCCGAGAGTATGAGCTTCTGGTTTGAGTGCGCTACTTATTACGAAGTTAAAAAGTTTAGATATGTTATCTACACCTACGATAATCACGGCGACGAAGTAATCGTCTACGACGACGGCGAAAGGGAATTTACGGCAAGTCAGGAGTTTGGCGCAACCTATACCAAGGTCGAACCTGCCGATGCAAGCATTAAGTACAACTCAAACAGCGTAATCATAACGGTTGACCCTAAATTTACTTCTAAAAACAGCAACGAAGAATACAAATTAGTCGTAACCAACAGTGCGGGCGAAGTGTTCGGCGAGTACCAAGGCGTAGGCATTGCGACCATATCCATTACGGACTGCGTCGGTCTTGACGAAATCAACTTCACCTATTACGATATGGGCACGTTTGCGGACGGTGAACATGAGTTTGCTCAGCATACCACGACGCCCATAACGGGTAAGGCGTACTTCGTCGTGGACGAGAGTGCGGAAACGGCAACCTGCCAGCCCGACAGCATAGCCGTTAGCGGCAAGTTGAATAAGTTTAACGAAAACTACGTTTATTCGGCGTACTTTGCTCAGTATACAGAAGACGGCACGGCTATAGTTGAGCGAGAAGAAGTAACGCTGAATATCGATACCGAAAATATGACCTATTCGCTTGAGTGCGGTGCATACTATGGGGTTAAATCTTATAAGTACATTATTGTCACCAACGACGGTGCTAACGAAATAGCTGTCTACGAGAGTGCGGAAAAGTCATTTACGGCAGAGCAAGCGTTCGGCGCAACTTATAATAAAGTTGAGCCTGCGGACGCAACCATCGAGTACACCGCAGATAAAATTACAATAACGGTTGACCCTGCGTTTACTTCGGAATACGGCATTTACAGCTATAAATTAGTCGTCACCAACAGCACGGGTCAAGTGTTCGGCGAGTATCAGGGTACGGGCGTTGCAAGCATAGAAATCACAGACTTTACAGGGCTTGACGAAATCAACTTCACATACTACGATTTAGGCGAATTTGCGGACGGAGAGCACGAGTTTGCTCAGCACACTACGACGGGCGTTGAGTTCAACTATATCTTTATATCTGTAGACGATAGTGCGGAAGCTGTGAACTTCCAGCCCGATAGCATAGCCGTTAGCGGTAAGTTGAACAAGCTTAACGAAAACTATACTTATTCGGCGTACGTTGCGCAGTACGCCCAAGACGGCACGGCGCTTTGCGAACGTGAAGAAGTAACGCTGAATATCGACACTGAAAATATGATTTACTCATTTGAGTGCGGTGCATACTATGGGGTTAAATCTTATAAGTATATTATTGTCACCAACGACGGCGCTAACGAAATAGCTGTCTACGAGAGTGAGAAAGAGTCATTTACGGCAGAGCAAGCGTTCGGCGCAACTTATAATAAAGTTGAGCCTGCGGACGCAACCATCGAGTACACCGCAGAGAAAATTACAATAACGGTTGACCCTGCGTTTACTTCGGAATATGGCATTTACAGCTATAAATTAGAAGTTACCAACAGCACGGGTCAAGTTTACGGCGAGTATCAAGGCACGGGCGTTGCGGTTATTGAAATCACCGATATTGCAGGGCTTGACGAAATCAACTTCACCTACTATGATATAGGCGAATTTGCAGGAGGCGAAGAGCAGATAGATACTCACGCAACCGAGGGCGTTGCCTTCTGTATGCCTACCTTAATCTTTGGCGAAGAATACGGCTTTAACGGGCAGTACTTCACCATTTCTTATACCTGCGATATGGATTACGATTATGCGAACGCAAGTATCGATATAGACGTAACCAACGGCGACGGCGTAAAGGTGTACACCAAGCATGTTGAAAGTGTGTCGGCAAGCGGAACGATTATTTTAGATAATTACGACGGCGAGTTCGGCAACGTAACGGTGACGGGTACGCTTAATTTCAAGGATAATCAGTCGGACGGCGCAACTCATTCGCTTGAGCTGGCTCAAGCCGTATACGCAATGAACTTCAGCTTTGAAGTAACTTCGGTCAAGGCGGATTTATCGGGCGGTTCAACCGATATGCCCGTAACCTTAGGCTTTGAATACAGCCTTCCCGAAGGGTATAAGATTAAAATAACGGATACGGCTAACTCGCTCGATAAAACCACCGAGTTAGTAGAAACCTACACTTTCAGCGGATTGACTACGGATATTGAAGCAAACTTAACAATTCAAGTGACTGACGGCGAAGGCAACCCCTACGGCGAAGCTAAGACGGTAGTTATCTCACCGTTAGAAGCCAAGGAAGCGTATGCTTCGCCCACGATGACTTCCCCTAACCCCGGCGATGCGCTCGTAACCTACAACGACGACGGCACGGTAAATATTTACCGTCAGATGATTCCCGACGCATATGGAAGAGATACGGTTTCTGACGACGAAAGGGTATACTACAACGCCTTTATTCATGACGGCTATTACGATGAAGAGTATAATTTCATTGAAACGGTTAGTTACGACGTAATCGGCAGGGGCAAGTATGCGGCAATCGAAAACGTTCCCAACTTAAATTACACGTTCGTCTACTATCAAATGTTCGATTATAACGGCGTAAGCTTTGTTATGTATGCCGAAACGCCGTCGGGTTCGATTGAGAATACATATAAGGACGAAGACGGCGACGGGTTTGAAGACTTTGCAACGGCAGCGGTAACCGTTTCAGGCGGACAGACTATCGTCAACGTCGTTGTATCCGGCTATGGCAAGATAGGAAATACAATCATAGTAAACGGCGTTGAGTACGAGTACGATTTCTATTCGGACGAAAGCGCAACCGACCTTACGCTGACAATCGACGGCGAAATAGACGTAAGCGAAGTGATTATCCTGTTCACCAAGCAGGGCTATAATTACGACGCATACGGCGCAAGCGGAGAAATAACGATTAAAGGAAGCAAATACGCTAAGCACCAAATCAAGGTAGCGACGGTGTCTGCTTAACGGAGGATAAATATGGAAAAGCACACAATAGACAAAAAGAAGGTTAAAAAGGCGTTAAAGATAACGAGCATTACTATATTTGCGCTCTTTATCCTGTTCTTTATAATCGGAGTGATTATCGAGGCGGCTGCCCCCGAACTCCCCTTTTCCCTGTGGGTAAAGGAGAATATGTGGGATATATCCACCCTGCCCGAGGCGTGGAATTCGCATAAGAAAACGGTTATTCATTGCTTGATTTTAATTTCCGTTATCTTTTCGGTAAGTGCTCTTTTGCGGCTTATCTTTAAAAAGATGATGGAAAAGAGCAATAAGGCAAAGACGGTTATAACGCTGCTTGACGGGCTTATTAAATACGGCTCTGCTCTCGCTTTGATTTTCCTTATCCTGCAGGCGTTCGGCGTGAATACGACCGCCATATGGGAATCGGTAGGCATTATCACGTTAATTATAGGTCTCGGCGCACAGTCGCTCATAGCCGATATTATCGCAGGCGTATTCATTATTTTTGAAAACGAGTACAGCGTCGGCGAAATCGTGTCGATAGACGACTTTAGGGGCACCGTCTCCGAAATCGGCATAAGGGCTACCAAAATCCTCGATATGGCGGGCAATATCAAGATTATAAACAACTCCGACATCAAAAACGTGGTCAACCTTTCAAGGGAGCTCTCCCTCGCCGTAGTAGACTGCGAGTTCCCCTACGACGTCCCCTTGGAGTTCGTCGAAAAACTGCTTAAGGACAATTTAGAGGAGTTCAAGGCAAAAATTCCCGCTATTGTAGAAGGTCCTTTTTATAAGGGCGTTTCCTGTTACGAGGCGAGCAACGTTGCGGTAAAACTCGTTGCGCAGTGCGCTGAAGAGGACCGCTATCAAGTGCAGAGAGATTTGTTAAGGGAATACCGCCAGTTGTTCGTTGCCAACGGAATCGACTTAAGTTATGAACAGGTCGTTCTCAATCAGCCCGTAAAGAGCGAAATCAAGGCGACGAAGAAGATTAAAAAAGAGGCTGAGGAGTTCGTAGCGGAACAGAAGATTGCCTCGGAGGGTATCGAGGAACAGCAACACGACTAAAAGCTGACTGCGCTTAAAGCGCATACCCTAAAACGGAATAAAAGTAAAAGCTCTCCGAAAGGCATTTTTCGGGGAGCTTTTTTTACGCTCTAATCTTACTTTGGTTAATTTGGCGCACGGCGTTAAAAACAGGGATAACAGGGCAAAAATACTCATATTACATTTTTATTACAATGTTGCGTGTAATTTTTTTACAACGCATATGTAAAATAATAGTGACTAAAATTTATTTAACGTAGGCGGTCGTCCGAGGGGCGACTGCCGTTATGCACTTTTTTAGAGGATAATTTATGAAAATAGGGTTATTGACGAGCGGCGGTGACTGCCCCGGTCTTAACGCCGTTATGAGGGCGTTTGCAAAATATATAGAGGCTAATCTTCCTAATGCGGAAATTTTCGGCTTTTTTGACGGTTATACGGGGCTTATTGAGGGGGATTACAGACAGGTTGACGCCCGCTTTTTCGATGATTTACTATTTACGGGCGGCACGGTGCTCGGCAGTATCCGCCAACCCTTTAAGAGTATGACGGACGAGGGCGAGGACGGGCGCACTAAGCTCGATAAAATGACGGCTAACTATAAAAAGTTGGGGTTGGACTGCCTTATAACAATCGGCGGCGCAGGCACGCATAAGACGGCGGCAACGCTAAGCGCAGAGGGGTGCAACGTAATAGGTTTGCCAAAGACCATAGATAACGACATATGGGGTACCGATTACAGCTTTGGTTTCGATACGGCGGCAGAGGTTGCGGCGGAGTGCGTAAGGGATATGCACGCCACGGCTTTCAGCCACGGCAGGGTTATGCTCGTGGAGGTTATGGGCAATAAGACGGGCTGGCTCGCCCTAAACGCCGCCGTTGCAGGCGGTGCGCATATTGCGCTTTTGCCTGAATTTCCGTACGACGAAGAGAGCGTGCTTGCCGCCCTTGCACAGCGCAGAGAGCAGGGCGCAAGGTACGATATTATAGTCGTTGCCGAAGGCGCAATGACGATAGAGGAAAGCACGCTTAAAAGAAAGGAAATGCTGTCGCTGCGAAAGGTACGGGGATATACCTCGGTCACCGATGGGATTGCTAAGGTTATAGAGCGCCGATTAGGCATAGAGGCGAGGGTTCAAACCGTGGGATATTTGCAGAGGGGCGCTTGCCCTAACGCACACGACAGGGCTCTTTGCACTCTTTTGGGCGCATACGCAGGGGAACTTGTAAAAATCGGTAAATTCGGGGTAACCGTCGCACTATCTTCGGGCAGGGTAACTTATAATTCGCTTGCAGATATTGCGGGAAGAACGAAGTGTGTAACCGATAACACACCCCTATATAGGGCGGCTTTGCAGACGGGGTTAAACTTTGGCAGGTAAACAAATTAAAATAAAAACTTCTACGGGAGAAAAATATTTATGAAATATGCAGTTATAGACGTAAGCTCTTGCAGTGTGTCGTTACTTGTAGCGGAGTTTGGCGAAAAACTTAACGTCCTGCTTACGGACAGGGAAACTCTCTCCGTTTTGCACTACGCTAAGGGCAGGACGCTAACCGAGAGAGGAATTGAAAAGATTGCCGAGGGCATTGAAAAGATGAAGGGCATCGCCGCAAATTACGGTGCGGAAAAGTGCTATGTAATCTCGACGGCATCCGTGCGCAACTTTTTAAACTACGAAGAGGTTGAAAAACGCCTAAACGAGCTGTGCGGAGTAAATCTCAATCTCTTGGACGGAGAGGCGGAGGCGTATTGCGACTATATAGCAAACACCCCCTGCGACTTGGAAGAAAATTCGCTTTTAATAGACGTCGGCGGCGGCAGTATAGAGCTTTGTAACCTCACCGCAAAAGACGGCGAAGGGGCGGTGGACTTTTTAGATTTCGGTTCGGTATTTTTAAAGAGAAAATTCGTACGATATACTCACCCCAACGAGGACGAGGCGAAAAAGATTAAACGCTTCGTAAAGAATAAGTTAGGCAACAAGTCGTTTGCGAGCGGCGTAACCTTTGAGGCGGCGTTGCTCGTCGGGGCGACTAGTCGGGCAATATACGAGGCGTATTGCGATTATTTCAATCAAAAGCCCGCCGAAAACGCCGCCGTCGAGTACGGTAAATTAAAGGAGCTTAGAAACTATTTAATCACCTCTTCGGTGAGGAGTATGTTAATCGTTAAAATTGCGCCCGAACGCATAGACACCTTTGTAACTTCGGCAATCGCTCTGTGCGCAGTACTGAAGTATTACGGCATTGAAAAGGCAACCCTTTCGCCCTGCGGGGTCAAGGAGGGGTATTTAACCCTCGTCGTCAAGGGGGAAAAAGAAGGTAAGGAAACTCCGCTTGTCTGCGGCGGCAATGCGAACGAGTAAAATTCGGAGGGGCAAGTAAATGACGAAGATAAAAAACGCAGAGCCTATTAAGGGCGTTTACTGCAACAGGGAATACAGCTGGCTGCAATTCAACCGCAGGGTGCTTGACCAAGCGGCGGATAAGAATAACCCCCTTTTGGAAAGGTGCAAATTCCTTGCGATTTTCCACTCTAATTTAGACGAATTTTTTATGGTTCGAGTGGGCAGTTTGCTTAACGAAAAGCGCACAGACCCCAAGGAAAAGGAGAATAAGACGGGGTTGACCGCCGAAGAACAGCTCGACTGCGTGCTTGCGGAAACCAAAAAACTGTATAAACAGAGTTGTTCGGTCTTTTCCCAAATTGCCAAGGAGTTGAACGCAAACGGTCTTCGGCTAATTCGCCCCCACGAGCTCTCGACGAGGCGCAGACAGCAGTGTTTAGATTACTTCGTAACTTCGGTTATGCCCCTGCTCTCGCCTATGGTTTTAGACGCAAAGCACCCGCTTATACGCTTTGAAAACAAGCACGTCTATATCGTATTCGAGCTGTTTCGTGACGGCAGGCAGATGATAGGCGTTATGGCAGTTCCCCCGTCCGCCGAGAGGTTGTATAGAATACCCGGCGGCGGCAAGGTAAATATAATAACCGTAGAAGATTTGGTTTCGGAAT
>JBJFAF010000158.1:0-9091 GCA_051887755.1 Candidatus Coproplasma sp. | reverse complement strand
TATTTGACTACTCCGCCTTTTTTCTATATAATTATAAAGGTTATAAAGTTTATTTACGCAGGCGTTCATAAAAAGGGCGCTTTGCGGTTACCGAAGGAGAGCTTTAATGGGTAAGGCAAAATCAATTGTCATAACCGTTTTGTTGGCGTTAGTAATGGCGGTTGCGGCGTTTTTCGCCGTAGTGTCGTTTGACGTTGGCGGTACGTCGAAGAGATATAATTCGATTTTAAGCAATGTCAGTCTCGGCGCAGATTATACGGGTTATGCTTATACCACTATCTATCCCGAAGGGGTCATTACCGCTTCGGATTATAACGGTCTTGTAGACGAGTATTCAACCGCAGGCGGCGGCAGTGATTTAACCGACCCTGCGACTAAATACGAAAGATGCGGCAATCTTTACGTCGATAAGGACGAGTATTCGGATATAGACGCCCTTAAGGCAGACGTCGCTTCGGACGCTAAAATCCTCAACGCAAGGTTTGGTGAAAAGGGATATTCTTCCTATAACGTAGCAGTAGAGGACGGCTTGTCGATTAAGATTTCCGTTCCCACCTATTTCACCTACGCAGAATACAATAATTTTGACGAGGACGGCAGGAGCAGCCACCTTTCGGTTGCACAGCTTGCGCTGTCGGCGCTTACCTCGGAGGGTACGCTCACTTTAAGAACTTCCGACTCAACAATCGATACGACGGACGCTAACGGCAACACTAAGACGTACGATATGGTCAAGCTCGGCAGCGACGAGTGGGTGGATACCGCTAAGGCTACCGATTCAAGCGGCAACACCGTTAAGACCTATTCGCTTTCTAAAGAGGACGTAACGTCTTACTTCAGCTCTGTTACGGGCGGCAGCATAGGTTCAACGCCCGTGCTTACCTTCCATTTTACGGCAGAGGGCAGGGAAAAGATTAAAGAGATTACTACCTTGGTTGCCAGCTCTTCAAGCCAGACGTTGTATTTCTTCGTCGGCAATACACAGCTCGTCGGCTACAGCAGTTGTACCTCGCCTATCGACTCGGGTTCAATAAGTTTACAGACTAGTGACGCTGAGACTGCGAGAAATATTGCTATCACCTTGGATTCAGTGGTAAACGGCAACGCTGTTAAGTTACAGTACAGCGATGTAAGCGTTTCCTCACAGAGGTCAAACGGCGAAGTTTCGGCAATCTTGACCTTAGTTGCATTCATACTCCTGCTTGCAGGTCTTGCAGTATTTTTAATCGTTAAATATAAAAAGCTCGGTGCGCTCACCTCCGCAATTGCGCTCTTGTTTGCGCTCATAGAGGCCTATGCACTCCAGCTTCTCAGCATTACGGTAACCTTTGCGGTTGTATTCACCTGCGCCGTGCTCATCGCTCTGTTTACTATAAGCTGTGCGGTGGTATTTGCCGAAGTCAAGCGCCTTACCCTTACGGGCAGAACGATTCAAGCGTCTATCAAAGAGGCGTATAAAAACGTGCTTATGACTATTACCGACCTTCATCTTGTGTTGGTAGTGGTTGCGATTTTGCTTGCCGCAGTAGGCGTCGGCGAAGTTGCCGCTTGCGGACTTATCTCCGTAATCGGCGTCGTAGCAAGCTACGTCCTGTACTGGTTTACGAGGTTTATGTGGTATGTAACTTCCTCCCCCGAAAAGGACAAATTCAAATTTGCAGGCTTAAAGAGGGTGGTGTACGAAGATGACTAATTTAAAGGTTTGCAAAAGACTTCACGTTTTCATTTTTATCAGCGTATTATTCATTGCTATCGGTATGGCGATAGGAACAATCTGCCACTTCGTAGCTAACGGCTTTTTCAACTACGGCGGCGAATTCTCTTCTTATAAGAGCATTTCGGCAACCTATTATTATTCCGAGCATAAAGCCGATACTGATTTTAAGGCAATCTGCAAAGATGCCGTTTCGGGTATCAGTCCCATAGACGTAAGCTACGCCGTGTCCGACATCGGCGAGGAAATCGTCTATAAGTTTTCGGTAAATACGGATAACGCTAAGCTTCAGACGGCGGTTGACGCAATCAACGCAAACTTCACGGGCTTAGAGAGCTCTGCGGTTCTGCACGAGGGCTTTGTAAACGAGGGCGGCGCAAGAAATCTCGTCTATGCGGCGATTGCGCTTGCATCTGCGGCGGCGTTCCAGTTCTTATATTACATTCTTCGCTATAAGCTCCGTGCGGCGTTCTCTGCATTGCTTGCGTGCGTGCATAACCTCGGCGTTTATGCGGCGTTGCTTGCCGTAACGAGAATTCCCGTAGGAACGGAGGCGGTTGCAATCGGGGCGGCGGTAGTCGTTTTGACTATGATTTTGAGCGGCTTGCTCTTCGACAGAACGAGAAAGAACTTCAAAAACGAAAAATACGTTAAAGCAAACAGGGTAGACGTGGTAGAGACTTCCGCATCGGAGGTACGCATTATCACGGTTACGACGCTTGCGGCACTTGCTATAACGGCAGTAGTATTTGGCGTATTTGCGTCTATTTCTGTGGCATATATCGGTGCGTTTGCGCCCGCTATTGTTGCTTTGCTTGGCGTTATTGCTTGTTTCTACGGTTCGGTATTCTTCGCCCCCGCAGTGCACGGCGCAATCGACGAGTGCTGCCAAAGGATTAAGATTTCTAATAAATCTTCTTCCGCTAAAAAGCAGAAAGAAGTTGCAAAAGAAAACGAAAAGTTAGAAGATAACGACAAAATCAAAGAATAATTATGTGTGAGGGGGCGGGATAGATTTCCCGCCCTTTTGTTTTTTTCGCTCTAATTTATAGGCGAATGAATTTTAAAGTATTAATTTAAGGAGGTGCCGATATGAAGAAGGTTGTGAACGAAAACGAGTATTCACGGGAACAAATAGCCGAAATATCGGCGCTTGCCATGTCCTGCGGGCTTTGCCGACAGACGGTTGAAATCCTTTACGGCAGAGGCGTGGATACTAAGGATAAAATAAAGGCGTACCTCAATCCGTCTAAGGAACAGTTTTTAAGCCCATTTCTTATGAAAGGAATGAAAGAGGCGGTCTCGCTGTTAACGCTTGCAAAAGAGGAGGACTGGTCGGTGGTCGTATTCGGCGACTACGACGCAGACGGCGTCTGTGCGACGACTATTATGTGCCGTGCGCTTGCTGATTTCGGCATAGAGGCTAACGCTTATATTCCCGAACGCAAGGACGGCTACGGTATGGGCGTGCAGTCCATCGATTATATTTTTGACGAGTACTGCCCTCAGCTTATAATCACCGTTGACTGCGGCATATCTAACGCCAAAGAGGTCGAATACGTCAAAGAGCAAGGGGCGGAGATAATCGTAACCGACCACCACGAGTTGGCGGACGTTCTTCCCGACTGTATATGTATTAACCCCAAAATCGAGGACGATTATCCATACGATAACCTCTGCGGTGCAGGGGTTGCGTTTAAGGTCGCCTGTGCGCTAAACGGTAAAGACGCATATAAATATCTTGATTTTGCGGCTATCGCCACCGTTGCCGACAGCGTTCCCCTTACGGGGGAAAACCGCTCGCTCGTGGCGGAGGGCTTAAAGCTAATCAATGCGAAACCTCGTAAAAATTATACGGGCTTTTACCGCCCCGGCGAAAAGGTGACGGCTCAAACGCTCGCCTTTTCTGTTGCGCCTAAAATCAATGCGGCGGGGAGAATGGGTGATGCGGCTTCGGCTCTCTCGCTCTTTTTATCCGATTCGGAAAAGGACGTCTACGATAGTTCAGTCCGCCTATCTGCATATAATACCGAGAGGCAGTCAAGCTGTGAAGAACTGTATCTTTCGGCTAAACGCAAATTAAAGGAAAAGGGCGCAGACGGCAGGGTTATCGTGCTTTGGGACGAAAGTTGGAATGCGGGTTTCGTCGGCATAATCGCCGCCCGTCTTGCGGAAGAGTACTGCCGCCCGACCCTGCTTTTCGTCAAAAACGGCGGAATGCTTAAGGGTAGCGCAAGGAGTATCGACGGCGTGAACGTATTCGAGGCGTTAAAATCGTGCGGCTCGCTTATCGCCGAATTCGGCGGTCATTCGCAGGCGGCGGGCGTGAACATTGCCGAAGAGAACTTGCCCGAATTAGAAAGGCAGTTGAACGATTATTTCCACGCAAACTACCCCGTTTCGGCATTTACGCCTACCTATTACGTCAACGGTACGTTCTCTGGTCAGCCCGATAAAAAATTCATTTCCGAGTTAGAGCTTTTAGAGCCCTGCGGCGTAGGCAACCGCAAGCCGCAGTTCGTTGCTCAAATAGGTGCGTGTCAGACCCGTACTCTGAAGTTCGGTTCGCCCCACCTTTCTATAAAGTGCGGCGGGCTTGATATGATTTGGTTTTCGGGCGCAAGACACGAAAAGCTGTTAAAGAGCGCCGTACCCAAACAGCTTATATTTGAGTATAATCTCTCTAGCTTTCACGGAAGGGAGCAGGTGCAGGGCTATTTAAAGGACGTAGTCTATATGCCCGAGAGTTGTGCGTTTGCAAGCGATTCCGTATATCTTAACGACGTTAGTTTACTCTCGGCGGAGCAAGTTGAGTGTGAGGTCGAAAAAATTTCTTTCGAGGCGGCGCAGAACCTTTTATCCTCCTGCGGCGAATACGGCACGGCGTTTATCGCCTACAGCTACGATACGGTGAAAAAATTCAAGCACGAGGGGATAGAAGTAAACGTCTTTAACCTCTCTTCGGGCAGCCTTTCGGCTGTTATTCTACTTTCGCCGCTAGCAGGGTGCGATTTGTCCGCCTTTGAAAACGTGGTATTTTTGGATAATCCCATAAAAATAACCCTGCCTTCTTTAAAGGGTAAAAAGGTTAAAGTTTGTACGGATATCAGCGGGGTAGAGCAGTTTAAGCGTTTAAGCTGTAATAGGGAAGAGCTCCTTGCTGTGTTCAAGCAAATCAGTGCAAATTTCTTTAGAATTTCCGCAAGCAGTGCAGATGAGCTTGCGGCAAACTACGACTTCGGAGTAGATCGCCTGCAGGCTCTGTTTGCAATCAAGGTATTCGAACAGCTTAAACTCATCTCGTTCGATGGCGGGAAACTAACCGTATTTAAGGGCGTAAAAACACAGCTTACTAATTCAGATTTATATAATTTTATTAGTTCTTTGGCAGAGTGAATATGAGAACGGTTATAGATAAAATAAACGACAATTACAGTGACGACGAGCGGGAGCTGTTAATAAAAGCTTACCGCTATGCCGAAAAGATGCACGAAAATCAAAAACGTGCCTCAGGCGAACCCTACTTCACGCACCCCTGTGCGGTTGCGGAAATATTGATTGACTTAGGTTTGGACGCCCCCACCGTTGCGGCGGCGTTTTTGCACGACGTAATAGAAGATACGCCCGCCGCCCCCGAAGATATAAAGAGGGAATTCGGCGAAGAAGTCTATCACTTGGTAGACGGCGTGACCAAGCTCGATAAAATCAAGTTTCAATCGCACGAGGAAGAGGACGCCGAAAACTTTAGAAAAATCTTCGTCGCAATGGCAAAGGACGTAAGGGTAATTATCATTAAGCTTGCGGACAGATTGCACAATATGCGCTCTTTAAACTTCCTTTCAAACGAAAGGCAACAGCGTATCGCAAGGGAGACGTTAGACATCTTTACGCCGCTTGCAGGCAGGCTGGGTATTTCGCAGGTCAAGTGCGAGCTTGAAGATTTGTGCCTAAAATATCTCGACCCCGAGGCGTACGAGTACCTCGTAACCAACATTCACCAAAAGTTGGAGGAGAGACAGCAGTTCGTAGATACCGTCGTAACGGAGCTCAAGAGAATGCTTGATGAACACGGCATACAGGGCGACGTCGTCGGCAGACCCAAGCACTTCTATTCAATATATAGAAAGATGAAGAACAAGGGCTTGACCTTAGACCAAATTTACGACTTGACCGCCGTAAGGGTAATAGTCAACGAAATTGAAGAGTGCTACGAAGTGCTCGGCGTCATTCACAAGCAGTGGAAACCCGTACCTGGCAGAATTAAGGACTATATCGCAACGCCTAAGCGCAATATGTACCAGTCGTTGCATACGACGGTCGTAACCGACTTCGGTCAGTATTTCGAAATTCAGATACGAACGGGAGAAATGCACAAAATGTCTGAATACTGTATCGCTGCGCACTGGAAATATAAGGAACAGAAGACGAGCGGCGAAACGTCCTTCGACCAGCGTTTAAGCTGGATTCGAGACGTTATGGACTGGCAGGGCAGCCTTGATACTTCTAAGGAGTTCGTGGACTCGTTGAAGAACGACTTGTACTCCTCCGAACTCTTAGTCTTTACCCCGCACGGTAAGGTAATTTCGCTCCCCGTAGAGGCAACGCCCGTAGACTTTGCGTACGCTATCCACTCAGAGGTGGGAAATAAATGCGTGGGCGCAAAAGTCAACGGAAAAATCGTGCCTCTAAACAGCACGCTTAAGACTGCGGACGTGGTTGAGGTTTTGACCTCACCCAACTCCAAAGGCCCTTCTTGGGACTGGTTGAAATTCGTCAAATCGGGCTCTGCTAAGGCAAAGATTAGACAATTTTTCAAGCACGCAATGAAGGAGGAAAACGTCAAGACGGGTAGGTCAATGCTCGAGGCTGAGGCTAAACGCCGCGGCTATACGCTTGGCGACCTGCTCACCGACGAATCCTTTGCAAAGCTCTCCGAAAAGCTCGTATTCGCCTCTGTGGACGAGATGATGGCATCTGTCGGCTACGGCGCAGTCAGCGTAAACCAAATTATATATAAGCTTATCGACTTCTACCGCAGGGAACAGCCCATGCAACTCCCTGCAAACGAGGTTGAAAAATTAAAGCACACCCCTGCGGGCAGCGTATCCGTCAAGGGTATGGAGGGGCTTTTAGTAAAGTTTGCGCACTGTTGTAACCCCGTGCCCGGCGACCCTATCGTAGGTTTCGTCTCAAGGGGCAGGGGCGTAATAGTTCACCGCAAGGACTGCCCTAACTTAAAGGACTACGAGCCCGACAGGATTCAACCCGCAAAGTGGACGGGCGAAGTCGAAAACGGCTTCCTCGCAGGCATCAAAATTTTGGCTACCGACGATGCGGGCTTAACGGCGTTCGTCACGGCAGAAATTTCCGCAATGCGCCTCTATATGACGCAGATTAACGGCAGAATAGGCAAGGACGGTAAGGCTGTATTCGAAATTATGGTTAAGCTTAACAAGCTTTCCGACCTTGATTTACTCATCAAACACCTTAAAAAGGATAACCGTATAATAGACGTATTCAGGACGACTAATTAATGAAAGTCACAAAGATTTATCCCGTCGGCTTTGCAAGCAACAGCTACGCAGTAACCGCCGACGGTAAAAATTGCATATTAATCGATTGCGCCCAACCGAGGGTGTACGAAAAGTGCTTAGAATTAGGTTTAACGCCTAAAGCGGTGCTTTTAACGCACGCCCATCTTGACCATATAGGCGGTTGCGGCACGCTCTATGAAAACGGTGCGGATATCTATTGCGGCAAAGACGAAGAAGCGCTTATCTACTCTCTCGGCTACAGGCAGATTTTTGAAGGCGAACCCATTCCCGAATTTAAAATCAAAGCTACTTTTTCGGACGGCGACGAGGTGGAATTATACGGCTTAAAAATCAAGGTAATTGCAACGCCCGGACATACCGCAGGCGGCGTGAGCTATCTAATCGACGATTGCCTTTTTACAGGTGATACGCTCTTTTTCGAAAGCGTAGGGCGTTGGGACTTTTATACGGGCGACGGCAAGGTCTTGTATTCGTCTGTCAAAAAACTCTTCTCGTTAGAGGGCGATTATAAGGTCTGTACGGGTCACGGCGAGGATACTTCTTTGTCACACGAACGCCGTTTCAATCCGTATGTAAGGGGTTGATTATGTTTGAATACTACAACTGCGAATGGCTTTTGCCCGAGATAATGGACGTTATCCGCCTCTTTAACGCTGAGGACGAGACGTTCGGTCATCACTTTGAATATTCCGCCGGCAACTACTTTAACTGTATTGAGTACGGCGGAAATTTTTACGATTATAAAAATACCGTCTATACCGAGGACGAGATAGAGTTCAAGCGCTACGCAAAGCGTTATGCTAAGCTCGCCTTTTACAATTTATTATCTGAAAAGAAGGGCGTAAAAATGCCATACGGTGCGCTCACGGGTATTCGTCCGACCAAGCTTGCGTATATGGAAAAAGAGGCGGGCAGGGACTTTAAACAGCTCTTTGAAGAGTGCGGCGTAGATGGTCAAAATACTGCGCACGTCGAAAAAATATTACAGGTTCAACAGCCCTGTTACGAAAACAAGGGCGGACAGGATTTATTCGTTTCCCTGCCGTTCTGCCCGACTAAATGCGAATACTGTTCTTTTATAACCGCACCTATTTCGGCGACGAAAAAATACCTCGACGACTATGTGACTTGCGTTGAAAAGGAGCTTAATTCGGTTGCGCCGCATCTTACGAACGTCAAGAGTATTTATATTGGAGGAGGCACTCCTTTTGCGGTAGAGGTCAGGCATTTGAAGCGCATATATGCCGCAATTAACGCACTTTCGCTCCCTAAATGCGAGTATACGGTAGAAGCAGGCAGACCCGATACTTTTACCGAAGAAAAACTAAAGCTTTCCAAAGATTTCAGCGTGACGAGAATTTGCATTAACCCCCAATCGTTCAAGGACGAAACGTTGGTTAAGATAGGGCGCAAGCACACTTCGGCGGATATTTATAACGCCTTCGATATGTCGGCAAAGTACGGCTTTGACGTAAACGTCGATTTAATTGCAGGGCTGACAGGCGAGACGATAGACGACTTTGCCCTTTCGCTTAAAAAGGCAATCGAGCTTGACCCGGCAAATATCACCGTGCACACGCTGTCGCTTAAGGCGGGGGCAAAATTGAAGGAGAATTGCAGCAGGCTTTACGTCGACGGAATAGGTGAGATGATAAAGCTCTCCCGTCAAATGCTAAGTGCGGCAGGCTATCGCCCGTACTATATGTACCGCCAAAAATATCAGGCTGGCGGCTGGGAAAATTGCGGTTGGGCAAAACCTGAAAAAGAGTGCGTCTATAACATAGACGTTATGGAAGAAATCGCCGACAACGTGGCGGTAGGT